>NZ_JBEXOT010000031.1:0-82360 GCF_040611675.1 Streptomyces sp. NPDC006551 | reverse complement strand
GACGAGGTCGGCCGTCAGGCGTTGCGGTGCATCCGCTGCTCGGCCTGTCTCAACGTCTGTCCCGTCTACGAACGCGCCGGCGGGCATGCCTACGGATCGGTCTATCCCGGTCCCATCGGCGCCATCCTCACCCCGCAACTGCGCGGCACCACCAGCGACATCGACGCCTCCCTGCCGTATGCCTCCACCCTGTGCGGGGCCTGCTACGACGTCTGCCCCGTCGCCATCGACATCCCCGAAGTCCTCCTCCACCTCCGCGAAAAAGTCACCGAGAACGCGGGCCATCGCGCGAAGAAGACGGCCATGGGCGCCGCCGCCTGGGTCTTCGGCCACCCCCGCGTCCTGGCCGCGGGGCAGCGCCTGGCCTCCGCCACCCGCCGACTCCATCCTTCCCGCCTTCCGGGGCCGGGGCGGGCCTGGACGGACAGCCGCGACCTGCCCGAAGTACCCGCCCAACCCTTCCGCACCTGGTGGAAGCAGGAGCAGGAACGCAAGGAGGGCTCCGAGTGAGCAGCAGAGAGTCGGTACTGGGACGGATCCGGCAGGCCCTCGTCGATGTCCCGGAGGCCGACGTCCCGTACGCGAGGGCGGTGTCCCGCGACTACGCCCGGGAGCACGGCGACCTCACCCCCGAACAGCGCGTCGATCTTCTCGCCGAGAACCTGGAGGAGTACCGGGCCGTCGTGCACCGCTGCCGACCGGCGGGGCTCCCGCGGCTCGTCGGGCGCCTGCTGTCCGAGCGCGGGGCACGGCGGGTGCTCGTACCGCGGGGGCTGCCGGCCCACCTGCTCCACCGTTCGGACGTCACTCCGTATCCCGATCGGGCCGACCGGACTCCGCATGATCTCGACACCTGCGACTCCGTGGTGACGGGCTGCTCGGTGGCGATCGCCGAGACCGGCACGATCGTCCTCGACGGAGGCCCCGGCCAGGGCCGCCGCCGCATCACCCTCGTACCCGACCACCACATCTGCGTCGTCCGCGCGCCCGAACAGGTCGTCGCCTCCGTCCCGCAGGCCTTGGAGCGCCTCGATCCGACCCTCCCTCTCACCTGGATCTCCGGCCCCTCCGCCACCAGCGACATCGAACTCGACCGCGTCGAGGGCGTCCACGGCCCCCGCCGTCTCGACGTCGTGCTCGTCGACAACCCTGAGCCGGGGCGGGCGTCTGCCCCGAGTGTTCCTGCCCGGGAGTAGGCGGGGCGCTGGATATGAGCGCGTCCGGGTGTCGAGAGCGCCCCCGAACGGAGCGGCTGCCCGGTCCAAGGTCCAGTACACCCCCCTGATGAACCGGGAGGACTTGAGCAAGGGTCTCGCCGCACTCGGCCCTCGCAGCTGACCGTCTCATTCGCCCCGCTGTCGCGGACCGCGTTCCCTCAGCCCACGCCACGCGGGCGGAACTGGACGCTGATGCGGGGCCCGACCGCATGGCTCGTCTTCGGGACCGCGTGCTCCCAGGTGCGTTGGCAGGAGCCGCCCATCACCAGCAGGTCGCCGTGGCCCAGAGGAAGCCGGAGCGCCACCGGGCCACCGCCTCGGGGCCGGAGGGCGAGGTCGCGGGGGTCCCCGAGGGAGAGGATGGCGACCATGGTGTCCCGGGTGGCGGAGCGCCCTGTCCGGTCGCCGTGCCAGGCGACGCTGTCGCGCCCGTCGCGGTAGAGACAGAGACCGGCGGTGACGAAGGGTTCGCCGAGCTCGGGACCGTAGTGGGCGCTGAGGACCTCACGGGCTTCCACGAGTGCGGGGTGCGGGAGGGGGACGCCCTCGCGGTAGTACGCGAGGAGACGGGGTACGGAGACCACGTTGTCGTACATTTTGCGCTCCTCGGCGTGCCACGGCACCGAACCGACCAGCTCCTCGAAGAGGGCGTCGGCCCCACTGAGCCAGCCGGGGAGGTGGTCGACCCAGGCTCCGCCGTCGAGGGCTGTCCGCCGCACGCCGTCCAGTGGGCCGAGCCGGATGTCGGTGTCCTGGTCGAAGAGGGATCCCTGGAGGCCAGGGATGTCCGGTCGTGGTGCGGTGGTCATGGATCCAGCGTAAACGAATAATCGAACTCCTGCACGAATCACCAGGTCCTGCCGCAGCCCCCGTGGACGGCCCAGCCGAGGCGGCGCAGATGCCCTCGGCGACGGAGGCGCGAACAGGCAGCCCGTCGGCACCCGGAGGGTGCGGCCGACGCAATGGCGGTATGACGCCACCAATGGCACGGCATGGCGCCACGCGCCATCAACAGGCACCAGGTGGCGCCATAGCGGCTTGTAATGGCGCCATCGTGGTGCCACTATGACACTCATGGACCTGACCCCCTACGTCGATCACCTCCGCCGTGAACTCGCGGTCGCCGCCGGCGCCGGCGGGGACGAGGCGCGCGCCCTGGCCGAGCGGCTGACCGCACCCCTTGAGTCCGCCGCCCGGTTGACCCTCCTGAATGCACTCTCCGACGCCTCGGACGAGATCACTCGCGACCTGGCCCCGGGCTCGGTGGACGTGCGGCTGCGGGGGCTCGACCCCGAGTTCGTGGTGACCGCGCCGCCGGCCGCCGAACCCCCCGCCGATAAGGCGACCGCCATGGCGGCATCGATGGCGCCGCCGGTGGCACCTGTGGCGCCATCCCTGGGGGACAGCGAAGAAGGGGGGACGGCTCGCATCAACTTCCGCCTGCCGGCCCATCTCAAGGCCCGGGTGGAGGACGCGGCCGGGCAGGAGGGCCTGTCCGTGAACGCCTGGCTCGTACGGGCGGTGGCCATCGCCCTGGAGCCGGGCGGCGGACCGGACCAGCCGGCCGCCCGCGCCCCGCGTCGCGGCCAGGGCTATCGGGGCTGGGTCCGCTAGCCGGAACCCCTCGCTCCGACATCACACGCACTACCGCCCTACCTGCGGAAACACACTCCAGAGTCACGAGGACGGGACAGCCATGCCTTCTTACGAAACCCCCGAACCGATCACCGCGGTCCTCGAGTTCGAGGTCGGCGATGTGCGGATCACCGCGAGCAAGCGGCAGGACACGGTCGTCGAGGTGCTGCCGAGCAACGGCGCGGAGGACGCTGACGTACGGGCCGCGCAGCAGACCAAGGTCACGTACGCCAACGGCACCCTCTCCCTCAAGGGGCCCAAGAAGCGCGGCCTGTTCGGAAAGCACGGCTCGATCGACGTGACCGTCGAGCTCCCCGCCGGATCGCATGTCCGCGGCACCTCACCCCTGGGTGACTACATCGGCGAGGGACCGCTCGGCGAGTGCCGCGTCAAGACCTCGCTCGGCGACATCCGGCTCGACGGGGCTTCCGCCGTGAACCTGCGGACCGGCCACGGCGACATCCGCGTCGGCCGGGCCATGGGCGACGCCGAGATCCACGGGTCGGGCCGGGTCGACGTCGGTGAGATCGTGGGGGCGGCGACCGTCAAGAACGGTAACGGCGAGACCGTGATCGGCGAGATCACCGGCGCCCTCAAGGTCAGCGCCTCCAACGGCCGCATCACGGTCGGCATCGCGCACGCCTCGGTCGAGGCCAAGTCGGCCAACGGTGCGATCAGCGTGAACCAGGTGGCGCGCGGCGTGATCGACCTCCAGACCGCCATCGGTGACGTGGTGGTCGGCATCCGCGAGTCCACCGCCGCCTGGCTGGACGTCAACTCCAAGTTCGGCACTCTGCGCAACGCGCTCGGCGACGCCGAAGGCCCCGACGCCTCCGACGAGACCGTCGAGATCCATGCCCGTACCGGCGTCGGCGACATCGTGATCCGCCGAGCCTGACCTCCCGGGAAGGGAGAGCGGAACCCCATGACCGCGACATCCACCGCCAAGGCCGTCGCCACGGCCACGCCCGCCATCTTCGCCACCGGCCTGCGCAAGTCGTACGGCGACAAGGTCGTCCTCGACGGCATCGACCTCAGCATCCCCGAGGGCACGGTCTTCGCCCTCCTGGGCCCCAATGGAGCCGGCAAGACCACCACCGTCGAGATTCTGTCGACTCTCATCGCGCCCGACGCCGGGCAGGCACGGGTCGCCGGCCACGACCTCGCCGACCGGCCCGACGGCGTTCGCGCCGCCATCGGTGTCACCGGCCAGTTCGCCGCCGTCGACAATCTGCTCACCGCCGAGGAGAACCTGCTCCTCATGTCGGACCTTCAGCACGTGCCCCGGCGCGAGGGCCGCCGTCGCGCGGCCGAGCTCCTGCGGCGGTTCGACCTCTCCGAGGCCGCCCGGAAGCCGGTCTCCACCCTCTCCGGCGGCATGCGCCGCAAACTCGATCTGGCGATGACCCTGGTCGGCGACCCGAGAATCATCTTCCTCGACGAGCCGACCACCGGCCTCGATCCCCGCAGCCGCCGCACCATGTGGGAGATCATCCGCGGGCTCGTCACCCACCAGGGCGTCACCATCTTCCTGACCACGCAGTACCTGGAGGAAGCCGACCAGCTCGCCGACCGCGTCGCCGTCCTCGACCAGGGAAGGCTCGTCGCCGAGGGCACCCCGGACGAGCTCAAGCGCCTCATCCCCGGCGGCCACATCCGGCTGCGCTTCTCGGACATCGCCGAACTCGACACCGCGGCCCGCCACTTCGGCGTGGCCGCCCGCGAGCCCGAGGAGCTCACGCTCCGCATCCCGAGCGACGGCGGCATCCCGACCCTGCGGGCCGTACTCGACGTCCTGGACGGAGCGGCGCTGCGGGCGGACTCGCTGACCGTGCACACACCCGACCTCGACGACGTCTTCCTGACCCTCACCGGTCACAGCACGTCCGATGCCACGACGGAGATGGCCCCATGAGCACTCTCGCCCATGCCGTCAGCGACTCCATGACGATGCTGCGGCGCAACCTCAAGCACGCGCTCCGCTATCCCACGATGACCTTCTCCGTCGTCGCCATGCCGGTGATGATGCTGCTGCTGTTCAACTACGCCTTCGGCGGCGCTCTCGGCGCCGGCATCTCCGGCGCTCCCACCGGTGGCGGCGAATACATCGACTACGTGGCGCCCGGCATCATCCTGATGGCCGCGACCGCCGGGGCGGTGGCGACGGCGGTCGGCGTCTGCGTCGACATGACGGAGGGCATCGTCAACCGCTTCCGTACGATGTCGATCTCCCGCGTCGCGTTCCTGACCGGGCACGTCGTCGGCAGCGCCCTCCAGACCCTGCTCGCCGTCGCCCTGGTGATCGGCGTCGCGCTCGCCATCGGCTTCCGCCCCGACGCCTCCCCCGTCGAGTGGATCGCCGCGGTCGGCCTGCTGACCCTGCTCATTCTCGCGCTGACCTGGCTGGCGGCCGGCATGGGCCTGGTGGCCAAGACCCCGGAGTCGGCGAGCAACACACCGCTGCCGCTCACCTTCCTGCCCTTCCTGGGCAGCGCCATCGTCCCGACCGACTCGATGCCGACGGGGCTGCGCTGGTTCGCCGAGTACCAGCCCTTCACCCCGGTCATCGAGACCCTGCGCGGCCTGCTGATGGGCACCGAGATCGGCACCAGCGGATACGTCGCGTTCGCCTGGTGCGTGGGTCTCACCCTGGTCGGCTACCTCTGGGCGCGCTCCGCCTTCGGCCGTACCGCCAAGCGGTGAGGACCGCCCCACTCGCCCACCACGCGCCACAGTGCGCAGCACTCACCGTTCGCCGCACCTCACTGTTCGCCGCACCTCACTGATCGCCACACGTCACTGTTCACCGCACGTCACTCTCCTCGGAGGACACCATGCAGCACGAACCGTCGACCCGACCCGATGCCACCGAGCCCGTCACGCTCCCCACGCAGCGCGCCGCCGGCTGCCCCTTCGACCCGCGCGCCGGCTTGGCGGAGCTGCGCGAGCAGCGGCCGCTGGCCCGGATGACATACCCCGACGGGCACGTCGGCTGGCTGGCCACCGGCTACTCCACCGTCCGCTCGATCATGGGCGACTCCCGCTTCAGCTCGCGGTACGAGCTGATGCACTATCCCTTCCCCGGTGGGCCCGAGGGCCCGCTGCCGCCCGCTCCCGTCGGTGACATGACCGGCATGGACGCACCCGAGCACACCCGCTTCCGGCGGATCCTCATGGGAAAGTTCACCGTCCGCCGCATGCGTCGACTGACGGAGCGCGTACGGGAGATCACGACCGAGTACCTGGACGCGATGGAGCGCCGGGGGCCCGGCACCGACCTGGTCGAGGCGTTCGCCCGCCCCATCCCCGCGCTGATGATCTGCGAGCTGCTCGGTGTCCCCTACGCCGACCGGGACCGTTTCCAGGGCCACGCCCACACGCTGATGACCATGGACGTGACGCACGAGGAACGGTACGCCGCCTTCGTCGGGCTCCAGGAGTTCATGGCCGAACTGGTCGCCGCCAAGCGCGCCGAACCCTCCGACGACCTGCTCGGCGACCTCGCCCAGGACTCGGACCTCACCGACGAGGAACTCGTCGGCGTCGGCGGCTTCCTGCTCAGCGCCGGTCTCGACACCACGGCCAACATGATCGCCCACGGAACGTTCGCGCTGCTCACCGACCCGGCCCAGGCCGAGGCCCTGCGCGCGGGTCCCGATCTGGCCCCCCGAGCCGTCGAAGAGCTGATGCGCTATCTGACGATCGCCCACACCACCGTGAAGACCGCTCTGGAAGACATCGAGCTGAACGGCCTGACGATCGCGGCCGGCGAGAGCGTCACCCTCTCGCTCGAAGCCGCCAACCGGGATCCGGAGAGGTTCCCCGACCCCGACGTCCTCGACCTGCGCCGCAATGCGACGGGACACCTTGGCCTCGGGCACGGCATCCACCAGTGCCTGGGTCAGCAACTGGCCCGCGTGGAGCTGACGGTGGCCCTGCCCGCGCTGCTCGAACGATTTCCCACGCTGCGCCTCGACGTGCCGGCCGACGAGGTACCGCTGCGCACCGACATGAACATCTACGGCGTGCACCGGCTGCCGGTCACCTGGGACGAGGCCTGATCCCATGGATGTACGTGTCGACCGCGACCGCTGTCTCGGTGCCGGGATGTGCGCCCTGACCGCCCCGGAGGTCTTCGACCAGGACCAGGACGAGGGTCTGGTCGTCCTGCTGAACGCCCGGCCGTCGCAGGAGCGGCGCGCTGCGGTCCGCGTCGCGGCCGGTGCCTGCCCGGCCGCTGTCATCACCCTCACCGACCGCGGCCCCTCCACCGCCTCGTAGGCGCCCCCTCTGATCGTCGCCTCCGAGCGAACGCTCTCTCCTGCGGGCAACTCCCCACTCCCGAGCCGCAGTCGTAGCGATGCACGCCACCGCCCCTCCCGACGCCGCCCGTTCTCCACCGGCCTCCCGACGGCCCGCGCAGCGCCGCCCCTCGCAACGGCACCCGTTCACCACCGCCCGTCGCGACTCCGCCCGTCACCGCCGCTTGGCCGGCTCCCCCACCGGCACCCGGTTCAGCCCTGCCCGGTCGCTGCCCCCGGTGCGCTCTGAGCACCGTGTCTCCCCGGAGAGAACGCGATCCGTCGCCGCCGGCGCCTTTCGTGTGCCGTCGGCGGCGCGACCGCTTTCCCCCGACCCCGCGACAACCCACCGCCCTGACGACAGGATTTCCTCCACCGTGGCTACGTTCCTCTCCCGACTCGGCCGCTTCGCCTTCCGACGGCGGGGCCTGGTCGTCCTCCTGTGGCTCCTGGCCCGGGGTGTCCTCGGGGCACTCCTCGCGAGAGGACCGCCTCGTGGGCCGACCACCCCGTACGACCGCTCGGCACCCCGGCACCCCGGCACCGCCCCGTCGTTCCCGGGCGTGGTGCTGCCGGGGCGAGGGTGCCCCGCCGGGTTACGGTCGGCGGCATGGATGGTGATCGTCGGAGTTGGCCGCGCTGTCTGCTCGCCGGCGCCGTATTCGTCGTGTGCATGGCCGGCACCACGCTTCCCACCCCCCTCTACCCCCTCTATCAGGCGGAGTTCGGCTTCTCCGAGCTGACGGTGACGGTCGTGTACGCCGTGTACGCGTTCGGGGTCATGGGCGTCCTGCTCCTCGCGGGCAACGCGTCGGACACCGTGGGCAGACGTCCGGCCCTGTTGTGGGGTCTGGGTTTCGCCGCGGCGAGTGCCGTCTGCTTCCTGTGCGCCGACGCCCTGGGCTGGCTGTACGCGGGCCGGCTGCTGTCGGGCCTGTCCGCGGGTCTGTTCACGGGGGCGGCCACCGCGTACGTCATGGAGCTGGCCCCGCCCGGCGGCGGGCCGTGGGCCACGTTCGTGGCCACGGCCGCCAACATGGGCGGCCTCGGCTGCGGCCCTCTGCTCGCCGGCCTGCTGGCCCAGTACGCCCCCGCCCCGCTGCTGCTGCCGTTCGGCGTCCACCTGGCCCTGGTGGCGGTGTCGGCGCTGCTTCTGCTGCGCCTTCCGGAAACCGTGGGGCAGCGGCGGCCCCTCACGGCCGTACGTCCGCAGCGCCCCGCCCTGCCGGCCGGGGTCCGGCCGGTGTTCGTGCCGGCGGCGATCGCGTCCTTCGTGGGCTTCGCCCTCTTCGGGGTGTTCACCTCGGTCAGCCCGGCCTTCCTCGCCCGCTACCTGCACGTGGACAACCACGCGGTGAGCGGTCTCGTGGTGGCGCTCGCGTTCTTCTCCTCGACCGCCGGTCAACTGGCGGTCGAGCGCGTCGGAGTGCCGCGCTCGCTGCCCGTGGGCTGCGCCGTCCTCTTCACCGGGCTGGTCCTCCTGGCCGCGGCCCTGCACACGGACCTGCTGGCCCTCGTCGTCCTGTCCGCCGTCGTCGGCGGCACCGGCCAGGGCCTCGCCTTCCGCGCGGCCCTGTCCGCCGTCGCCGCGGCCGCACCGGCGGAACGGCGCGCCGAGGTGATCTCGACCCTTTTCCTGGTCGCGTACGCGGGCATCTCCGTCCCGGTCATCGGCGTCGGCCTGCTGGCCGATCCCCTCGGCCTGGAAGCGGCGGGTCTGGTCTTCATCGCCTGCATGCTGCTCCTCGTCACCGCGGCCGCGGCATATCTGCTGCGACGCCCGGTGAGGGCGGGACAGAGCTGAGACGTACGGCTCCGCTCACCACGACGCGGCGCCGCGCACGAGAGACCGCTGTGGCGACCTGAGAGACCGCTGCGGCGACCTGTCGTGGCGGCGCGGGGCAGGGGCCGCGAGCGACGACGCGGCCGCCCGTTCCGGCCGGGCGCGCAGAGCCTGCACCGTTCTCCGAAGGCGGACGGCCTGTCCCACGTCCCCAGCCACCCGCTGCCGCGGCCCAGTCCTGGGCATGATGCCGTCGGGACCAGTGCCCCTCCCGTTCCGGATCACCCGGCCCCCAGGTGACCGAGCAGCGGTCCTGTGCCGCAGCACAGACGCCGCAGGGCCGCCGGCGTGAGGTCCGCGACGGTGGGGTATCCGTCCACCGCCATGATCAGGTCGGCCTCCGCGAGCAATGCGCGCAGGACGTGGACGACGCCGTCCGTCCCGCCCAGGGCCAGGCCGTACGCATAGGGGCGTCCGACGCCGACGGCCGTGGCACCGAGCGCGAGTGCCTTGACGACGTCGGCACCGGAGCGCACCCCGGAGTCGAAGAGGACGGGGAGCCCGTCGGCGGCCTCGACGACGGCGGGCAGTGCGTCGAGCGCGGGGAGACCGCCGTTCGCCTGGCGGCCGCCGTGGTTGGAGCAGTAGATGCCGTCCACGCCCAGGTCCTTGGCGCGGCGGGCGTCGTCTGGGTGGCAGATCCCCTTCAGGATGAGCGGCAGCGTGGTGAGCGAACGCAGCCAGGGCAGGTCGTCCCAGGTGAGCGGGTTGCCGAAGATTCCGGCCCAGGTGAGCGCCGCGTCCCTGGGATCTTCCAGGCGGCCATTCGGCAGCAGGGCGCGGAACGCGGGGTCGCTGGTGTAGTTGGCCAGGCAGTGGCCGCGCAGTTGAGGGAAGTTCGAGATGGCGAGGTCGCGGGGGCGCCAGCCCGCGATCCAGGTGTCGAGTGTGACGACGATGCCTGCGAAGCCGGCCTTCTCGGTCCGGTGGACGAGGCTCTCCGCCAGTGCCCTGTCCGTTGGTGTGTAGAGCTGGAAGAAGCCGGGCGTGCCGCCGAACTCGGCCGCCACATCCTCCAGGGGGTCGGCCGAGAGGGTCGAGGCGATCATGGGTACGCCGGTGCGAGCGGCGGCCCGGGCGGTCGCCAGGTCGCCGTGACCGTCACGGGTGCAGATGCCCAGGACCCCGACCGGGGCCATGAACAGCGGTGAAGGCAGCCTCAGTCCGAAGAGGTCGAGGGACAGGTCACGCCGGTCCGCGCCGACGAGCATGCGTGGGAGGAGACCCCAGTGGGCGAAGGCCGCGCGGTTGGCGTTCTGGGTGTGCTCGTCGCCGGCTCCCCCGGCGACGTACGACCACACGCTCGGTGGCATGGCGTGCCGGGCCCGTTCCTCCAGTTCTCCGAAGTCCATGGGGTGTCCGGGAACGACGCCGGACAGCCCGTCGAGATAGATCTCGTTCTGATAGGCGGCGTACGGCTCTTGGGGTGCTGGCGGGCCGGGCATGGCGAGGGTTTCCTTTCGGGCGAGGACTTCCGGTCAAGGACCGGCTTCCGGGCGGTCAGGACCAGGTCGGTCGTCCGCCGAGATACGTCGCGGTCACGGCGACCTCGTCCTGGAAGCGGTCCGGGTGAACGATGCGGGGGTCCGCGGTCAGGACGACGAGGTCGGCGCGCATTCCGGCGCGGAGCATGCCGATCTCGTTCTCCAGATGCAGCTGCCAGGCGGGGCCCGCGGTGACGGCGCGCAGGGCCTCCTCGACGGTGAGGCGTTCGTCGGGTCCGTGCACCCGGCCGCTGGGACGGCAGCGGCGCGTGATCGCGGTGGCGACGCCGGAGAGCGGGTCGGTGGGCGAGCAGATGCCGTCGTTGTGGAGCGAGACGCGGTGGCCGGCGTCGACGGCGGACCGTGCGGCCATCCAGCGGGCGGCGACGTCCGGGCCGAACAGGTCGTCCGCCAGTACGTCTCCCCACCATCGCACGTGGTCCATGAACAGACTGACGGTCGCGCCGAGCCGTGCGGCACGACGGTACTGGTCCGCCGTGACGGCACCGCAGTGTTCCAGTCGCGGTCTGAGCGAGCGCAACCGCTCGGGATCGTCGACGGCTGCCTTCTCGTAGGCGTTCAGGACGGCCTCGAAGGTGACGTCTCCGTGCACATGGGTAGCCACAGGAAAGCCCTGGGCGGTGAAGGCGGCGGCCAGGAATGCGAGTTCGTCGGTGCCGTAGTTCATGCCGCCGTGGGCGCAGCGATCGAGGCCGATGCGCACGGTGGCGTCGTTGTCCCGGAAAGGAAAGCTGGTGGCGATGCTGCCCTGCCAGGGCGTGCCGTCGGCCCACAGCTTCATACCGGAGACCCCGAACATCTCGCGTGCAGGGGCGTGGCCGGCGAACCGCCGGCCGGGATCGGCGGCCAGCTCGGGGGTGCCCATGACGTAGGCACGCAACCGCACCTCCGCGTCCGGCTGCTCGGCGGCGGCGCGCAGGGCGGACAGCAGCCGGGGTTCCGCGGCCATTTCGGTCACCGTCGTGATGCCGACCCGGGCATGCTGGGCGAAGGACCACCGCAGGGCCGTCTGGACGTGGCGCTCGTCGAGGCGGTCGCCGGCGACGGTGTTCATCAGCGCGATGACGGCCGCGCTCTCATGCGCTTCGCCGGTGGGCTCGCCGTTCTCGTCGCGGACGAAGCGGGCGCCGGGCGGATCGGGTGTGGCCGCCGTGATCCCGGCGGCACGCAAGGCGGGGGTGTTGCCGTACGCCGCGTGGCCGCTGTTGGAGACCACCACGAGCGGGGCGTGCGGGCTGATCCCGTCGAGCACGTCCCGTCCCGGCGGGGCGAGATCGCGCTGGAGCAGCAGGTCGATCCCGTACGCGCCCACCGGTCGGCCGGCTGCCGACGCCACGGCCGCGCGGATCTTGTCGTAGACCTCCCGCCCGGTCGGCACGGTGAAGGGGCGGACGTCCACGGCGGGCGGCGCGACGGCCAGGCCCATGATGGTCGGGTGGCCGTGTGCCTCGATGAACCCCGGCAGCAGCGCCCGTCCCTGGAGGTCCACCACGTCGGTGCCGGGGCCGCGCAGGGCGAGTACGTCGCGTGCGGCGCCCACGGCGGTGATGGTGCCGTCACGTACGGCCAGGGCCTCGGCGTCGGGGGCGGCGGGGTCCATGGTGAGGAGCGGGCCGCCGGTGAAGATGCGTTCTGGGGTGTCAGACATGGTTCCGCCCTGGTTTCAGGAGGTCAGCCACGGTGAGGCAGCCAACAGGAGGTAGTGCACGCCGAGTTCGATGGTCGGGTCGGGCACCGGCGCGAAGAGCGGCGAGTGGTTGTGGGGGATCTCCGGCGGAATGCCGTCCGCCAGGAGGTCGACCCCGGCGAACGCGGCCGGGCCGAGGCCGCCGAACGTCCAGTACACCGACGGCGCGCCGAGCGCCGCTCCGAAGGCGCCGAAGTCCTCGCTGCCGGTGAGGGGGTGCGGCAGGTCGATCACGCGTTCCGCTCCGAGGGCGGCCCGGAACGCGGTCTGGACGGACGCGGTCGCCTCGGCGTCGTTCACCGTCACCGGGAAGGCGTTGACGACGGTGATCTCCGGTTCCTTCGGCGCCGCCGAGGCGGCCGCTTCGGCGCGGATGATGCGCTCGACCGCGGTCAGCACCTGTTCGCGCACCGCGGACGTCGTGCTGCGGATGTTGATCGTGAGGTCGGCCGTGTCGGGAATGACGTTCTCCCGGGTTCCGGCGTGCAGCGTTCCCACCGTGACGACGGCCGACCTGTCCGCCGCGACCTCGCGGGCGACCACCGTCTGCAGGCGCATCACGGTCGCGGCGGCCATCACCACCGGATCGACGGTCGCCGCCGGGGTCGATCCGTGCCCGCCGCGTCCGTGCAGACGTACGGCCAGACTGTCCGAGGCGGACATGAACGTCCCCGGGCGGGTGGCGACCAGCCCCGCGGGAGCAGGGGCCACGTGCTGGGCCAGGCAGACGTCCGGGCGGGGAAAGCGCTCGGCGAACCGGTCCGCGACCATCGCCGGGGCCCCGCAGACCTCCTCCGCCGGCTGGAACACCGCGACGACCGTGCCCTGCCAGGCGTGCCGGTTGGCGGCCAGCAGGGCCGTCGCGCCGAGGAGACAGGCGACGTGCACGTCGTGCCCGCAGGCGTGCATCACGGGCACCTCCCGGCCGGCGGCGTCTGTCGCGGTGCGCGTCGAGGCGTACGGCAGTCCGGTCGACTCCCGCACCGGCAGCGCGTCCATGTCGGCCCGCAGCAGGACGACCGGTCCCGGTCCGGAGGCGAGGACCCCGACCACGCCCGTGCCGCCGATGCCCTCGGTGACCGTCCAGCCCTGCTCCCGTAGCCGGGCGGCGACGATCCGTGCGGTGCGGAACTCCTGGTGCGACAACTCGGGGTGGGCGTGCAGGTCACGGTAGAGAGCGAGCAGGCCGGGCAGGTTGCGGTCCAGGCCGTCGAGGAGAGCGGTGGGTACGGAGATCATGTGGACTCCTTCTCGGTGGGGACACGCGTGCCGCGGCGAGGGAGGGCGGCGTTGAAGGACTCCGTGTCCTGCGGGGTGGCCAGGGCCAGTACGGCCGCGATGACCGGGCCGAGTGCCAGCACGGCGAAGGCGGCCTCGAAGGACACCGCGTCCGCGAGCACGCCCAGCACCGGGGGCACGAGCATGCCGGCGACCTGACCGCCGAACACGATGACGGCACTGCCGACGCCGACCAGTTCGGGGGCGAGGCTGCGCAGGGGCACGGCGAAGATGGGCATGTAGCACAGGGAGGCGGCGAAGATGGCGATCGTGCCGCAGGCGACGGAGCCGGCGAGGCTGGGCGAGAGCGCCATGAGGCACAGGGCCGGTGCCGCCACCGACATGGCCGGCACGATCACCTTGCGGTGGTGGCCCCCGAACCGGTCGGACAACCGCCCGCCCAGCAGCGTGCCCACGGCGGCCGCGAGCGAGGGCACCGCCACCAGGACCCCGGCGGAGGTGAGGGAGAGCCCGCGTTCCGTACTGAGGTAGGACGGTATCCAGGTGCTCAGCCCCCACATCAGGGCGGCGTATCCGAAGAGCATCAGGGAGAACCGCCAGAGGACGCCGATGCGCAGCACTTCCCGTAGCGGAACGCCGCTCGCGGTCGACGGGGTCTGCGTACTCTGCTCGCGAGGCGCGGGCAGCCACAGCCGTACGGCGAGATAGACCAGGACGCCCACCCCTGCGGCCAGGACGAAGGCCCAGCGCCAGCCGACCGCCGCCGCGAGCGGCGGAACGGCCAGGGGCGCGGCGACCGAGGCGAGGGAGTTGGAGCTCATGATCAGCCCCTGCGCGCCCATCCGTTCCGCCACCGACGTCCGTTCGACCAGGGCCTTCATGGAGGCGGAGGGGAAGATGCCCTCGGCCGCGCCGAAGGCGAAGCGCACCACCAGCAGGGCGGTGAAGGACCACGCGAGGCCGGTGAGCGCGGTGAACAGCGACCAGGCGAGCAGCGCCCAGCACGTGACCCGTTTGGCCCCGAACCGGTCGGCCAGCATGCCGCCGGGTATCTGGCAGGCGGCGTAGGCGACGAAGAACGCGGAGACGACCAGACCCTGCTGACCGCGATCGAGGTCGAACTCGTCACCGATCGTCGGGAGGATCACGGCGATGGCGAGCCTGTCCACGTAGTCGATGAACCATGCCGCGAACAGCAGGACGACGGTGGTCCTGACCGGCGCGCTCATCTTCGGCTTCGTAGCGGCGGAAGGGGAACTGAGGAAGGGCACGGTGATCCTCTCTGAGATGGCCGCGACAGTGCGGGCGCTCTGCGGTCCCTGGCCCGTCGGTCAGTCGAAGAGATCCGGCTGGTCCTCGGTGATCTGCTCCCACAGGGGCCGGAGTTGGAACCACCCCGACAGCGGGCTGCCGATCTGTTCCCGCACCTGGAGCGCGGTCTCCCGGTCGATGAGGAACGGGGTGCCGGCCGCCATGGCCAGCAGCTGCGCCTGACAGGTGCGCTCCATGGTGATGAACCACCAGGCGGCCTCGGCGACACTCTGACCAACCGTCAGCAAACCGTGGTTGGCGAGGATGACGGCCTTGTGCGGGCCGAGTGCCTCGCCGATCCGCCGGCCTTCCTCCGTGTCGTTGACGACGCCGCGGAAGTCCTCGTAGAGCCCGTGGTCCTCGAAGAACGCGCAGGCGTCCTGCGTGAGGGGATCCAGGCGGCGGCGCAGCGCCGAGAATGCCTTTCCGTGCACGGAGTGCGCGTGCGCCGCGGCGACCGCGTCGGGCCGGGCCTTGTGCACCTCGGAGTGGATGCAGAAGGCGGCGCGGTTGACGGGGTGGCGGCCTTCGACGACGTTGCCCGCGTGGTCGACCAGCACGAGGTCGGAGACCCTGATCCGGCTGAAGCTCATTCCGAAGGGGTTGACCCAGAACCATTCGGGATTGCCGGGGTCCCGCGCCGTGATGTGGCCCGCCACTCCCTCGGAGAACCCGAAC
The DNA here is from genome assembly GCF_040611675.1 of Streptomyces sp. NPDC006551. Taxonomy (NCBI): domain Bacteria; kingdom Bacillati; phylum Actinomycetota; class Actinomycetes; order Kitasatosporales; family Streptomycetaceae; genus Streptomyces; species Streptomyces sp. NPDC006551. The sequence goes on along the minus strand of NZ_JBEXOT010000031.1, from coordinate 66,944 downwards.
CTGCCGAACAGCCGGAAGGCCGCGGCCAGTTCCTGCTTGCGGTGCAGCCGCTCCTGCTCCACCGAGTCGAACTCGGGCGGGAGCATCGCCTGGAATCCCGGCGGCACGGGCCCGACACCGAGGTGCGGTGCGTCAGCGAACGTTTCCATCATGGCCTCCTCGAGAGCCGTGGATACGAACCAGTATCGGATACGTAGTCGTATCGGATACGGGGCTGTATCGTGGGGCGGGTCACGGTGGGGTGTCAATGGCCAGGGGAGGAATGACTTGCCGAAGGGTCCTACGAAGCGCCGCCCGCAGACGACCGCGCGACTGCTCCAGGCGGCTCAGGAGACGTTCGCCGAACGGGGCTTCTACGGCTCCTCGATCGAGGTGATCTGCGAGCGGGCGGGGCTGACCCGCGGGGCGTTCTACTCGAACTTCCGCACCAAGGAAGAACTGTTCTTCGCGCTGTTCGACCTGCACGCACAGCGAGTGATCGACCGTTTGACACGTGCCGTCGAGGAACTGAACACCGCCGGTGACCCCGTGCGGTCGCTGCTCATGCGCATGGGCGCCGTCGACGAGATCGAGCGCCGCTGGTACCTGTTGTCCACCGAGTTCACCCTGCACGCCATCCGGCATCCCGAGACGGGCCGCGTGCTGGCCGAGCACGACCGCCGCCTCCGCGAGGAGATCGTCCTCGTCCTCGCCCGCCTCTTCGACCGCCTCGGCCGCACTCCGACGGTCGACCTCGACTTGCTGGCCCGCCTCACCGCGGCCGTCCACGAAGGCTCCTTGGCCCAGAGCCTCGTCGAACCTGACAGCCTGGCCCCCGAGCAGTTGGCCGTCACCTTCCTGCCGCCGCTGATCGACACCGTCTCCCGACCAGCGCACCCGGAAGCCTGAACGACCGGATGCCACCCCGCCGCCCGCAAGATCGTTGTGCGTCGTGGGCGCTATGGGCACGACACGCAATCGCTCGGCTCACGCGCCGGCCCTGCGCGAGGGACCCTCTGTGAAACGGGTGAGTCCGCGTACCTCCAGAAGGCCGCGCAACGGCAGATCGAGCGCGACAGCGGGCCCGCCAGGCCCCACCCTCCCGACAAAAAGGGAGGAAGGGTTACTTCGGGCCTGCGGCAGGGAGTGCGCTTTTCAGCAGCGCTTCTTCCTTGCTGGATATGAGGTGTGTAAACAACTCTTGGGAGTAGCCAAATACAACTGCGAAAACGAGGATTTGGATCGGTTGAGTTACCTCGACGACCGTGCTGGCACTCAGCAGCGCTACGCCCAGCAGTGCCGTGAGGCCGCCGGCAGTCATCTTCAAAAATCCTTGGGCGGCATGTAGACCGTAAGGGTCCAATGTCTTTCGACTACGGGCGATAGTGAATACAGTCGCTATGAGGCCACCCAGGACGCCGGCGACTTCCACGAAAGCGAAGTCGCTGGGCCCGGGCTGTCCCGTTTCCGTCGGGCACACTACTTGAGCACCCTCGAAGCAGATCAGGCTCCTTGTGTTCTCCGGCCACGCAAAAGCTCTCACCAGAGCGAGCGTAATCAGGAGTGCCGCGAGGAACAAGGAAGCATACGTCAGCATCCTTTGGAAGGTTCGAAGGCGGCCACGGTTGATGCTACTCACGTAGTATGACCAGCGCAGTGCTGATATCAGTCGCGCTCGCTCACGGGGCCATATCCGACAAGTGCGCCACTCGGAGTATTTCGTGCGCCTGTTGAGCCAGTTATCTACCCAGCGCCGTCGTGGGTCGTCTTCGGGCAGGTAATCATCTATCGAACGCTGGATTCTAGGCAGCTCGGCCCAGAACTGTTTCTGTGTGAGGATCTGAGCCAGAGACACTTCGGCCTCATGGATTCTTGATTGTACAAATTCCATGTACCCCGAGCGTCGCCATGGCCTGTTCCACGTCCTGGTTTGCGTCACCTTGCGTACTTGGATTGCGTTGTGAAGTATGGATCGGTACAGGGTTCGCCGCCAGCAGTGGTCAATTCTCTTATACCTGTATGCACGCAACGCCTCTTCTGCCTGGAGCCTGATGCGATCCATACGCGCATTGGCTGTTATCCGCCAGCGGGCGCGTCTGGGACGGTCTGCTCTCTGGCGGCGGCGGAACCCGCGCAGCCACCTCTTGGCTCCACGGAGGCTGAGAAACCTCGGCGGCCGAGCAAGCCCTGACTGTCCATCGCTCGACTGGGTCGCAGGCTGAGATAGCGTCATTTGCCCTCACCCCCTCCCCAACTACCAGATTGCTCCTGTGGCGTAGGCGAGGCAAATTGATCTTGAGTATCTGGTCTTGCGCTTCACGAGACGTCCTGCAGTCGTGCCGGCTCTTGAATGCCATGCCGCACAATGGAAGTCTGGGGACTGGGTTTTGAGGCTGTGATGCTTTCTAGGGATTGATGGCTGTCCCTTAGCGCTTGGTTCAGCCTCGGCGGGTTACTGCCGTGATCCAAAAAGAGAACCACTGGGACCGGGATCCAATTGATCCCATAGCCGGCCCTGTACCCAACCGGGCCGCCATCGTCCCAGCCTGGAACGCACTGCCAGTCTTCTCGTGATGACCAGAGGTCGGCGAAGTACGGGAAGCGCTCACGTGAGTGGAAAGGGCTCGGATCGTCGGCGTAAGCATCGAGAAGCAGCCCAAGACCCCAACGGCGCCCGAGTCCTCCCACTGCCCAAGCCGGTGCACTCGACTCTCGTGGTGTTTCGCGCCCTACAAGCGCGGGAGAAGCAGGCAGCGGACGACGCCTACGAGGACAGTGGGTACGTGGTGGTCGACGAGCTCGGCCGCCCCTCCAAGACGGACAAGCTACGGCGTGAGGCCCACAAGCTCATGGCCCGGGCCGGCGTCCGCAGGGTCCGCCTCTACGACGCACGCCACGCGTGCCTCTCCTGGATGGCGAACAACGGCGTGCCAGACAGCGCGGTCTCCGCCTGGGCCGGCCACAGCGGCCTGTCCTTCGCCAAGCGGGTGTATGTCCACACCGATCCGCAGAGCCTCAAGGCCGGTTCAGAGAAGCTCGGCAAGCTGCCGGACTGAGGGGAAGCCGTCCCCGCTGGTGAGAAATTGCGAGACACGGCCTCAGAAAATGATCAAGGGCCTCGTCCCACCGAAGTGATCCAAGACCCTGACTGGGCGAACATTCCGACCTATTAGTCGGGACGACAGGATTCGAACCTGCGACCCCTTGACCCCCAGGAGTGAGGGTCGGAGTCATTTTTCCGAATATAACCGGTTTAGTTTGGGCGCAAGTTGTGTAGTGCAGTGACTATCGTGCGCCTTCGCGCACGTCGTGTGGTCCCCAACTGGTCCCCAGGTTCGATGCGCTGGCAACCGCCGACCTGACCCGTCCGGTCATCCCATGTGTGCTTTGCGGCTGGCGGCTCGTCAGCTTCCATCGACCAGGAGAAACAGGCGAGGTCGATCGCTTGGCGTCAGTGAAGCGTGCCTGCCGCTCTTCCATCCGACAACCGCCTCGTCGCAAAAGGCCAGCCGAGGGACCGCACGCCAACTGGTGCAGTCGCCGCTGTCGGCGCCGCGCCTTCGTCGGCGCCGACGAGGCGGCAGCGATCGGTCCGCTCGACCACGACAGGCCCACGCAGGGCTGCCGTGATCGTCATGGGAGGCGCTGCACTGGCCGGCCGGCACGCTGACCGACCTGATGCCCAACTGGACGACCACGCCGCACGCGGAGCCCGCTACCGGGCCGAGGACCTGGCGTTCCTGATGACCGAGCTCCACGCCCGCGCGCGGGCCGCGGCGAGCGACGCGCCCTCGCTCTCCGCGTCCTCGGTCCTGGGCTCCGGGGAGCGGGGCGACACCCCGCTGCGCCGGGTCCGGCTGACCGCGCTGGGCTGCCGGATCGGCGGTGCTCCGAACGAGCGGACCGCCGAGGTGTTCTTCGCGCACGGTGACGCGGGCATCGCGCTGGTGCTGCGCCGCCGCTGGAGCTGACAGAGGGTTAGGACCCGGCCGGACACGAGCTGCCGTCCCGGCGGATGGCGGGTTCGACCCTCGGCGCGGTGGCCCGCTCGCAGGTGGTGAGCGAGCGGGCGTCCCGCACGCCCGGTCGTTCGCTCACCATCGGGGCGAGCCGCATGGCCGGAGCTCCCGGAGCCGCTGCTGGTACGGGACTTCGCCGCGCACGCGCGCGTGGTGGAGGGGCTGCCGCCGCGATTGGTCCGGGCCCGTGTCGAGGCCGACGCGGTCCATGTGGTCGAGATCCAGGAGGTCGGTGAGATCGGCTACGACCCGGCGGAGCAGCGGCTGGAGGCGACGGTGACCGACGCCTGGGGGAATCGCGCGACGGCGCTGGCGACGTACAACCCGTACAGTCCGGGCGGGTTGGACGCGCTCGCCGCCGCCCTGGAGGGCGGCCGGGGCGAGGTGCGTCACCTGAGCGCGTTCGTCCGGGGTGCGGGCGGCGGTCTGGTCCTGGACCCGATCGCGGTCCTGACCACAGAGGGTGTGATCGTGCCCGATCTGGCTCCACCGCCGGTCACGCGGCGGCGCCACCCCGCGATCGTGGCGCGGCGCCCGGAGGATCCGCTCACGGCCGCCCTGGAGGCCGCGTCGTCCTGTCTGGCGGCCGCCCGTGGGTTGCGGCACCTGCCCGAGGGGGAGCTGACGGATGTCGAGGAATCGGCGACCCGGCTGTCCCGCGTCGGCCTCGCCACGGCGGCGGCGCTGGTACGGGTCTTCCCGGCCACGCTGCGCCGGTCGGGTCCGACTGCGGCCGTCGAACCCTGGGTCGAGGCGCAGATCCACCTCGTGACCGCGGCGGAACTGCGCTCCCGCGCACTGTGACAGCGGCGGAGCGAGGGGTGAGCGCGATGCCGCCGTGGGGCGCCACGGCCCGGTCAAGGCCATGGCGTCAGGCGCGGCCCGCGGCCTTCTGACTCCGGCGGGACAGGGAGTCGACGACCACGGCGGCGAGCAGGACCGATCCGGTGATCATGAACTGGACGGCGTTGCTGACACCCATGATGTTCATGCCGGACTGGATGGAGCCGATCACCAGCGCGCCGAGGAGTGCCGACCAGACCGAGCCGCGCCCGCCGAACAGACTCGTACCGCCGATGACGGCCGCCGCGATGACGTTCATCAGCAGGTTGCCGCCGCCGGAGGTCTGGCTCGCGGACTGGATCTGTCCGGCCAGGAAGATGCCGCCGACCGCCGCCATCGTGCCCGCGATGGTGAAGACGCTCATCCGGACGAACGGCACGCTGATGCCGGCCCGGCGCGCGCCCTCGATGTTGCCGCCGACCGCGAAGATCTGCCGTCCGTACGACGTACGGCGCAGCACGAAGTCCAGGACCACCAGCAGGATCAGGAAGATCAGCAGCGCCAGGGGCAGGCCTTGGTACTGGTTGAGGATGTAGGCCGCGACGAACGCGATCGCGGCGATGACGATCGTACGCAGCACGATCTCGGCGACCGGCCGGAACGGCACCCGGGCGGCCCGGCGGCGTCGGGCGTCCAGGAGCGAGGCCGCGAGGAAGAGCCCGACCCCCACGGCCGCGGTCACATAGGCGGTGGCGGGGCTGTGGAAGATGGTCGTGTAGAGCTTGGAGACGATGCTCTCGCTGGGGATGTTGACCGTGCCGCTGGTGCCGAGGATCTGGAGCATCAGGCCGTTCCAGGCGAGGTTGCCCGCGAGGGTGACGACGAACGCCGGCACGCCGACCTTGGCGAAGAAGAAGCCCTGGATCAGCCCGACGGCCGCTCCGCCCGCGAGGGCGACGAGCAGCGCCAGCCACTCGTTCATACCGTTCAGGACGTTGAGCACGGCGAAGAGGGCGGCGCACAGGCCGCTGACGGAGCCTACGGAGAGGTCGATCTCGCCGAGCAGCAGGACGAAGACGATACCGACGGCGATCATGCCTGTGCCGACGATCTGCTGACTGAGGTCGGAGAGGTTCTGGGCCGAGAGGAACGCGCTGTCGAGGCTGCCGAACACGGTCCAGATGATGATCACGGCGACGACGACGGGGATCGAACCCAGTTCGCCGCTGCGCAGCTTGCGCCGGAACTCTCCGAGGTACCCCCGGAGGCCTTCCTCGCGGACGAGCAGACGGGTGTCGACGGCGGGCATGGCCTCCGACGCCGGTTCCTGGGCGGAGGAGTCGTCGGGGCGGCCGAGGTGGTCAGGGCGGCCGGGGCGATCGGGGTGGCCGGGGCCTGTGTCTCTGTCCCCGCTCATCGCTCCTCCTCCCGCTTGCGGGCCTGGCGGCGGGTGACGGCGCTGTCGGTGGCCCCGGTGATGGCGGAGATGATCTCCTCGGTGGTCGTGGAGCGTGTGTCGAAGAATCCGTTGTTCCGCCCGAGGCGCAGCACCGCGATGCGGTCGGCGACCGCCATCACGTCCACCATGTTGTGGCTGATCAGGATCGTTCCGAGCCCGTGATCGCGCAGCCGCTCGACCAGGTCGAGCACTTCGGCGGTCTGTTCCACGCCCAGGGCGGCCGTGGGCTCGTCCAGGATGACGACCTTCGGTTCGCCGATCAGGGACCGGGCGATCGCGACGGTCTGCCGCTGGCCGCCGGAGAGCGAGGCGACGGGGATCCGGACACTGGGGATGCGGATGGACAGGGTGTCGAGCAGCTCGCGCGAGCGGCGCTCCATCCGGACCTCGTCGAGTACACCGAAGCGGCGCAGCTCGCGGCCGAGGAAGAGATTGCCGACGACGTCGAGGTTGTCGCACAGGGCGAGGTCCTGGTAGACGGTGGCGATGCCGAGGTTCTGGGCGTCGTGGGGTCGGTTGATGCTGACCGGCCGGCCCTGCCAGGCGATGACGCCCTCGTCGGGTGGGTTCACTCCGGCGACCGCCTTGACGGCGGTGGACTTCCCGGCGCCGTTGTCACCGACGAGTGCGACGACCTCGCCGGGGTGGACCTCCAGGTCGAATTCCGACAGCGCCTGGACGGCGCCGAACCGCTTGGAGATCCCCCGCAGTGTGAGCACAGGTGCTTCCGGCAACGTCAACCGCCTCCTCCTCCGCACACCCCCGACGGGCTTCCGTACACCCCCGACGGGCTTCCGTACACCCCCGACGGGCCACGGCTACCGGAGTCCGGCGTCCTTGCATGCCGCGGCGTAGGTGGGCGTGCAGATCTCCTCGACCGTGTACAGGCCGTCCTTGACGACCGTGTCCTTGATGTTGTTCTTGTCGACCACGACCGGGGTCAGCAGCATGGCCGGCACCTTCTGGCCGCTACCGCTGGTGACGGTGGTGGGCGTCAGGGAGTCGGGCAGTTCCTTGCCCTCGGCGAGATTCACGGCCATCGTGGCGGCCGCGTCGGCCTCCGGCTTGTACGGCTTCTCGACGGTGATCGTCTGAGTCCCGAGAAGGATCCGCTGGATCGCGTCGAGCTGGGCGTCCTGACCGGTCAGCGGGACGTTGATGCCGGCCGCCTTGAGGGCGGTGGCGATGCCCGCCGCGAGGCCGTCGTTGGCGGAGTAGACGCCGACGATGTTCTCCTTGCCCAGGGCGCTGATGGCACCCGACATCTGCTGGTTGGCGTTGTTCGGGTCCCAGTTGGGGGTGTCGTACTCCTTGCCGATCTTCACCTTGCCGTCGAGGACGGAGTGGGCGCCGGCCTTGAACTCGGCCGCGTTCGGGTCGGTCGGCGAGCCGTTGTGCATCACGATCTGTCCGCTGTCGGCCTTGTCCCCGAGCGCGTCGAGCAGGGCCTGGCCCTGCAACTCACCGACCTTGCGGTTGTCGTACGAGACATAGGCATCGACGGGGCCCTGCGCCAGGCGGTCGTACGCGACGACCTTCACACCCGCGTCATGGGCCTTCTGCACGGAGGACTGGATGGACTTGGCGTCCACCGCGTCGAGGATCAGCACCTTGTTGCCCTTGGCGAGAGCCGTGTTGACCTGCTGTTGCTGGGTGGTGGCGCTCTCGGCGGCGTTGTAGTAGTCGATCTGGGCGCCGGGCGCCAGCTCCTTGATCTTCTGCTCGATGTACGGCCGGTCGAACTTCTCGTACCGGGTGGTCTTGCTCTCGGGCAGCAGCAGACCGATCTTGACTTCGCCCTGTGCGGCGCTCCCCGCGCCGGGCTGGGCCGCGCCGCTGGTCGCCACGGCACCGAGCGAGAGAGCGGCGGCTCCGAGGAGGGCTATCGCACCGCGCACTGTGCGGGTCATGGGGGCTCCTTCCGTACGCCCCTTTCCCTTCACCGGAAGAGCGCGGGGAACGAGGGTGCACATATGGCCTAAATACGACATTAGCCGCAACCCAGAGACCGGCAAGCGGGTGAAACGACCGCACACACCGCTGCCTCACCGTCACGGACGGTGATCATGGGGGCCGATGGCCGGTGGCCGGTATGGGGCTCAGCGACGGCCGGGCACCGTGTCCGGCCCCCGCCTCACGCAGTGGGGGCAGCGCTCGCGGCCGTCCCATGCGGACCAGCCGAAGCCGGTCGGGGTGAGGGCGTGGCCCTCCAGCTCGTCGCGGACGGCCTCGCGGTAGGCCCACACGGCGTCCAGGTAGGGGTGGCAGACCTCGTGGAACACGGGGGTCGAGATGCCGGCGCCCGTGGCGACCGTGCTCCGAAGGGCGCGGAGCCGTTCGAACATCGTCTGGCCCGTGCCCGCGATCCGGGCGCTGGCGTCGAGGAAGAGGCGCTCGCGCACCTCGTAGATGCGGGCGTCCGTCAGCGCGAGGCGGCTTGCTTCGTCCAGGTCGGTGGCCTCGGCGCCGTGCTACGCGAGACGGCGCGGTTCGGTGTGGGCCGCGCCCGCCGCCGTGATGAACTCGGTGTAGAGACGTCCTGGCGGCGGGCCTGAAGGCCGCGGCGGTGCTCCTGGCGGGTGCGCAAGCGGTCGGCCAGCACCGTACCGGCTACGGCGATCAGGCCGCCGCCCAGCGTGGCGACCAGCGTTCCCCACTCCATGACGTGTCCCCCTGTCGGTGTTCCGGAAGGGCGCTCCCCCGCGCCGTCCCCTCCCGATCATGCCCGACAGCCGGGGCCGGTGGTGCGCCTCCGGAGCGCGAACCGGCGCTGGAAGAAGATCGACCTTCCCTCGGCTCGTGTCGGTGCCGGGAACTACTGTCGCGAGCATGGTCGAACACGATGCCCTCACCGCCACCCGCGAGGCCTACGACGCTGTCGCCCCCACCTACGCGCGGTTGTTCCACGACTCGCTGCGGGACAGCCCTCTGGACCGCGCGATCCTGGGCGCCTTCGCCGAGGTCGTCCGTGCGAGCGGGAACGCCCAGGTCGCGGACCTCGGGTGCGGGCCCGGCCACATCACCGCCCACCTGGACGAGCTGGGGCTGGCAGCGTGGGGGGTCGACGCCTCTCCCGCCATGATCGAGTTGGCTCGACAGGACCATCCGCACCTGCGCTTCGACGTGGGTTCGATGGCCGCGCTGGACATCGCCGACGGCGTGCTGGGCGGCGTACTCTCCCGGTGGTCCGTCATCCACACTCCGCCGCCGGAACTCCCCGCCGTCCTGGCGGAGTTCCACCGGGTGCTGGCGCCTGGCGGCCACCTGCTGATCGGCTTCTCGGCGAGCGACGGTCCGTCTCACCCGACGCAGGCCTTCGACCACACGGTCGCCCTGGCCTACCGGTGGTCGCCCGATCACCTCGCCGCGGTGCTGCGCGAGTCCGGCCTGACCGAGGTGGCCCGGATGGTTCGCGAGCCTCAGCCCACCGACCGGCGGCAGTTCCAGGAGGTTCACCTGCTCGCGCGCAAGGCGTGAACGGGGGACTCCGGACACGACCTATGGGCGTGCCGAGGTGCCGATACGGAGCAGGGCTGTCAGGTCACCCGTACGTGGGTGCAGATCGTCGTCGGCCACCAGTCGGGCATCATCGGGCATAAGGCCCATTCGGACAGCAGGAATTCGAGGAAGCCGGGACTGGACGTGGGCGACGTGGTGATCGATGCGCGAAACGATCGGGAGGGCCCGGAGGACGGTCCTTCCGACGAGACCGCCTCCGCCTCCGGTCGCGGCCCGAAGCGGTCTCGTCCCTTCTGGGTCGAGCTTCCGCTGCTCGCCGGCGTCGCGCTGGTGCTGGCCTTTCGGATCAAGACGTTCCTGCTGCAGGCGTTCCCGATTCCCCCGGCCCCATGCAGAACGTCCTCCAGGAGGACGATCGCGTCCTGGTCGACAAGCTCACACCGTGGTTCGGCTCGGAACCCACCCGGGGCGAGGTCATGGTCTTCCGCGACCCCGGCGACTGGCTGCTGCGCCAGCCGGTGCAGGAGCCGAATGCGGCACAGAAGTCCCTGAGCTTCGTCGGGCTGATGCCGGCGGCCGGAGAGCAGCACCTGATCAAGCGGGTCATCGGTGTGGCCGGCGACACGGTCGAATGCGCGGGCACGGGACCGCTGAAGGCGAACGGCAAGCCGCTCGCCGAGCCGTACGTCTTCCCGGGCAACACTGCGTGCAGCACGGACGCGGGAGGTCAGTTCAAGGTCACGGTGCCCAGCGGCCATCTCTGGGTGATGGGTGATCACCGACAGAGCTCGCAGGACGCCCGCTACCACCAGAACGACCCCCGCGCCGGCATGGTGCCCGTGAAGGACGTGGTGGGCCGCGCCGTCGTGATCGCCTGGCCGACCAGCCACTGGTCGACCCTGCCGGTCCCCAGCACCTTCGAACAGCCGGGCCTCGCACCGGCAGGGTGACGCTCCTCCCCCAGCACGGAGCCTGCCCGGAGGCACCGACCCATAAGGTCCCCCCGGCAGACTGCGAGGGCCTGCCGGCATCGGCGTGGATGTCTCCGTCCACACCTAGCCGGCAGGCCCTCACCCGTCACGCCTCTCAGAGGGCGCCGACGATGTCCTCGACCCGGGTCTTCGCGTCGCCGAAGAGCATCGCGGTGTTCTCACGGAAGAACAGCGGGTTCTGCACACCGGCGTATCCGGAGGCCATGGAACGCTTGAACACGATGACCTTCCCGGCCTCCCAGACATTGAGCACCGGCATGCCGGCGAGCGGGCTGCTGGGGTCCTCCGCTCCGGCCGGGTTGACCGTGTCGTTGGCGCCGATCACGAGGACGACGTCGGTCTCGGCGAAGTCGTCGTTGATCTCGTCCATTTCGAGCACGATGTCGTACGGCACCTTGGCCTCGGCGAGGAGCACGTTCATATGACCGGGCAGGCGGCCGGCGACGGGGTGGATGCCGAACCGTACGTCGACACCCTTCGCGCGCAGTTTCGAGGTGAGTTCCGCGACCGGGTACTGCGCCTGGGCGACGGCCATGCCGTACCCGGGCGTGATGACCACGGACCGGGCGGCGCCCAGGAGTTCGGCGGCGCCCTGAGCGGTGGTCTCCTGGTGCTCGCCGTAGTCGACGTCCGAGCCCGCCGACGCCTCGATGCCGAAGCCGCCGGCGATCACGGAGAGGAACGAGCGGTTCATCGCCTTGCACATGATGTACGACAGGTAGGCGCCCGAGGAGCCGACGAGCGCACCGGTGATGATCAGCAGGTCGTTGCCGAGCAGGAAGCCGGAGGCCGCCGCCGCCCAGCCGGAGTAGCTGTTGAGCATCGAGACGACGACCGGCATGTCGCCGCCGCCGATCGAGGCCACCAGGTGCCAGCCGAGGGCCAGCGCCAGGACCGTCACGGTGATCAGCAGCCACAGCTCCGGCGTGATCACGAACCACACCGTCAGGGCGAGGAACAGGACCAGCGAGCCGAGGTTCAGGGCGTTCTTGCCCGGCAGCCCCAACGGCTTGGAGTCGATCTTCGCGGCGAGCTTCAGGTAGGCCACGATGGAGCCGGTGAAGGTCACCGCGCCGATGAACAGGCCGATGAACACCTCGGCGTGGTGGATGCCCAGCGTGCCGAGCGCGTCCAGGGCCTTGGCCTCGTGGCCGTCCGGGTCGTGCTCGACGTTCAGGTAGCCGTTCCAGCTGACGAGCACGGCGGCCAGACCGACGAAGGAGTGCAGCAGCGCGATGAGTTCGGGCATTCCGGTCATCTCGACGCCGCGGGCCCGCTGCAGGCCGATCAGCGCGCCGATCAGCATGGCGACGGCCATCAGGCCGAGGCCGGCACCGCTGACGTCGCCGTCCAGCGCGAGCACGACCGTCGCGACGAGCGCGACGCCCATGCCGAGCATGCCGAACGCGTTGCCGAGCCGTGCCGATTCGTGCTTGGAGAGTCCTGCCAGCGCAAGGATGAACAGCAGCGCGGCAACAAGGTAGGCCGCCTGTGCGGCGAGGGTCGCAGACATGTCAGCTCCGGTTGAACATGGCGAGCATGCGACGCGTCACCGCGAAACCGCCGAAGACGTTGATACTGGCCAGAAGGATCGCGACGAACGAGAGCACCGTGACCGCCGTGCTCGTGTGGCCGATCTGCAGGAGCGCGCCGACGACGATGATCCCGGAGATCGCGTTCGTCACCGACATCAGCGGCGTGTGCAGCGCGTGGTGCACATGCCCGATCACGTAGTAGCCGATCACGATCGCGAGCACGAAGACCGTCACATGGGGCAGCAGCGCGGCGGGGGCGAAGGCGGCGGTGAGGAACAGCGCCAGCGCGCCGAGGGCCACGCCGCCGAACTTCTGCTTCGCCGTCATCGGCGCCTTCGTCGGCTTCGTCGGCTTCGGCTGCTTCGTGGTGGCCGCCGTGGGCACGGGGGCCGGGGCCGCGGAGACCTGGACCGGCGGGGGCGGCCACGCCGTCTCGCCGCTGCGGACGACGGTGATCGAGCGCTGCACCGGATCGTCCCAGTCGAGGACCAGCGACCCGTCCTTGCCCGGCGTCATCAGCTTCAGCAGGTTCACCAGGTTCGTGCCGTACAGCTGCGAGGCCTGGGCCGGCAGTCGGCCCGCCAGATCGGTGTAGCCGATGATCGTCACGCCGTTGTCCGTGACGGTCTTCTCGCCCTTCACGGTGCCCTCGACGTTGCCGCCGTTGGCGGCCGCCATGTCGATGATCACCGAGCCCGGCTTCATGCCCGCCACCATCTCGGCGGTGATCAGTGTCGGCGCGGGACGGCCCGGGATGAGCGCGGTGGTGATGACAATGTCGACGTCGCGGCACTGCGCGGCGTAGAGCTCGGCCTCGCGCGCCTTGTAGTCGGCGCCCATCTCCTTGGCGTAGCCGGTCTTCGAGACCTCCACCTCCGGGGACTCGATCGACAGGTACTCGCCGCCGAGCGAGCGGACCTGGTCGGCCACCTCCGGTCGCGGGTCGGTCGCCCGTACGATCGCACCGAGCGAGCCGGACGCGCCGATCGCCGCCAGACCGGCCACGCCGGCACCCGCGACGAGCACCTTCGCCGGCGGAACCTTGCCCGCCGCGGTCACCTGGCCGGTGAAGAAGCGCCCGAACTCGTGCGCGGCCTCGATGACGGCCCGGTAGCCGGCGATGTTCGCCATGGACGACAGTACGTCCATGGACTGCGCCCGGCTGATGCGGGGCACGGCGTCCATCGACAGGGCCGTGAAGGGGCGCCGGCCCAGATCCTCGACCATCGCCGGGTCGAAGGCCGGCGCGAACAGGGCGATCACCGTCGCCTCCGGGCGTACCCGATCCAGCTGCGACGGGGTCGGGGCGTTGACCCCCAGCACCACGTCCGCGGCCGCCGCCTCGCCGACGGTCGCGCCGGCGGCCTCGTAGGCACGGTCGGTGAAGCCGGCCGCGACCCCCGCGCCCGAGTCGACGACCACGTCGTAGCCCAGTGTGCGGATCCGTTCGATCGTGGCCGGCGTGGCCGCGACGCGACTCTCACCTGCCCGCGCTTCCTTGAGCACTCCGACAATCACGAGTGTTCTCCGTTCGCTGCTCTGGCCGTCACCGGCGTGTTCTCCACCCGATCAGATGTGCACCCCGCGTTGATCCGGAGCACGACGCTCAGCTTGGCCGTCGAGAGCTCTCCTTGAACAGCACCCACCGGTGAGGTACACGCAACACTCGACAAGGCCCGGGTGCCGTGCCTCACATGACGCCACACCTGACGTCGTACGTCGTGATGCCGACGCCGCCCGGGCGAACCGCAGACGGTGGCAGCGCCCTCCCGAAGCCCTCCTTGCCAACGCCCCTGGTCAGTTCCCGGGAGCCGCGCCGCGGCGGGCGTCACCCTCTGGGACTGGGCGGACTTCCGTTCGAGACGGCCCGGTGGGAACTGCCGGAGGGCGGTCTGCTCGCCCTCCACACCGACGGCCTCATCCAGGCCCGTGAGCGTGACGTGAGCGCCTCACTGACGCTGCTGAGCGACGCCCTCGCACAGGCGTCCCGGTCCTCGTTGTCGCCGGACGAGGCCTGCGAACGGCTGCTGACCACCTTGCTCCCGGGACGCCCCGCCAACGACGATGCCGAACACGGCGCCGCGCTGGGCAGGGGGGACGACCTCCGCGGTCGTCATGTAGTGAAGGGGGATGGCGATCGCGGTGCCGCCGAAGGCCAGCGCGATCAGTACGAGCCGCGGACCGGACGCGTCGATAAACGGGAACGCCGCCATCGCGCATCCCGCCACGCACACGGCGAGACTCTGCGCCGCCCCGCTCGACCAACGGTTGCTCACGCCACGGGATTTCAGCGCGTCCACGAACGGTGAGACCGCCAGCGGCAGCACGAGACCGGAGCCGGACATGACACTGATGGCGGTCGCGGAGGCCGCCGCGGACATGTCCATCTGTGTCCCGAAGTAGGCGGGCAGCCCGGCGTGGCTGAGGGAGCGCCCACGCCGCTCCGAAGGCGCGGGCGATGCTGCCGAGTACGGTGCCGGTCAGCAGGATCTCGCGGTACGGCAGCCGGAGCCCGCCGGATTCTGTGGCCGTGTGCTTGTGGTCGTACGGGCCGTCGTGGCCGACGCGCCACGACAGCAGCGCCCAGGTGGCGCTGACGACGGCGAGGACGGCGTAGGTGGAGCGCCGGCCGAAGCCGTCGATCAGCCAGATGACGGGGGCCGCGATGAGCGTGCCCAGGGCCGCCCCACCGATCTGGAGGGCCGAGGGCAGGGCGCGGCGCTCCGGCGGGAACCACTTGTAAAGGGCGTGCATGGACATGGACGCGGCCGGTCCCTCGGCGGCACCGAGCAGGATGCGGCCGGCGGATGACGAAGGACGGGGACCAGATGGGGCTTCGCCGGCTGTTGAGCGACGTCACCGCCGGTTGGGCGACCAGCACACACACAAGACGCTGAAACAGGCCCTCGCCGACCTGGGCATGCCCTCGGTGGAGGAGGGATCCAAGCGTGAGCGGGTGGAGCGGAGCCTGGCCCAGGCACCGGACGGCCGGCTCGCGCATGTCGTCGAGCGCTTCCTCCCGACGCAGCGCACCGACGCGCCGACCCGCAACCTCCTCCGGGACGCGATGTGGGCACCAGCTTCACCGCCCGAGACACCCCTGCGTACGCGGACGAGCCGG
Source organism: Streptomyces sp. NPDC006551 (assembly GCF_040611675.1). Taxonomy (NCBI): domain Bacteria; kingdom Bacillati; phylum Actinomycetota; class Actinomycetes; order Kitasatosporales; family Streptomycetaceae; genus Streptomyces; species Streptomyces sp. NPDC006551. The sequence continues at coordinate 51,597 of NZ_JBEXOT010000031.1, read as the reverse complement.
CCCGGGCCGTTGACCCGGAAGACCTCGTACAGCACGGCGCCCGGTTCATGGCGTTGCTGGACCGTTTCTGACATCTCGACGACGACATCCGCTGGCGCGATCTGCAGTCCTGGTGGCAGGACAGAGAGCACCTCGCCGACGTCGGCGAGGCAAAAAAAGGCCTCTACGCGCGGCTCCTCGCCAGCCTTCCCGCCAACTCTCCAGGACAGCGCAACCTCTTCGACAGCTACCACCGCATCCTCGGAGCCGAGGTGTACGACATGCCTGCGCTCCTCCCGGAGGTATGGCTTCACTGGAATCCCGTGACCGTCCGCGAACGCGGCCCCCAGGCCCTCCTTCGCTTCCGAATGGACTTTCTCCTCCTGCTGCCCCACGGCCAGCGCGTGGTCCTGGAAATCGACGAATCCCAGCACTACACCCGCGACCGCGGCCGCATCCCCGACACCACCAAGTACGCGGCCGTGGTCGCCGCCGACAGGGACCTCAGACTCAGCGGCTACGAGGTCTACCGCTTCGAACACGACGAACTCCGGGACGGGACCGCAGCCCGTACGCTCCTGGAAGCCTTCCTTCCACGCCTGTTCCAGCACCACGACGTCACCGGCCGCCGCTGAGGCCCGGGCCGGACAGGCCGAGCCGAGGCTGGGGACTTGGTCGCGGCTGCGATGAGCTCGCATAGACCCAGGTTGCGTGATCGGACGACAACCGAGCCCATCCCTGCTCTGGACGGCAAGGGCACGAACCGCTGCCCACTCACGGAACGCTCCTGTCGGGGCGGGCCGTCCAGACACGCACGACACGGCCAGGCTCCTCCCCGACACTTTGCGTAGCCGCGTGTCCGATTCTGCCGCCCGGAGCGTCAAACGAGCGTCACGACCATCATCGGCTGGCTCCTCCCCTCTTGCACTGCAGACTCCGCGCGCTTCAGCGTTCTAGGCGGTGGAACCGCCGGCCACCACCATTTCCCACGTTTCGCGTGACGGGCCAGAGGGTGATGGGGGGAGCTGTGACTGCCTCCTCAACCACTTCTCGACGCGGTCCCTTATCTCAGGGGCGGCGAACGCCTCGTGCGGTGTTCGCATCAAGTGCCGCGCCTGGGCCCATGCGCGCATGACCACCGGGTCCTCGAGAGCACAGGCGAACCAAGCGGCACGAAGCCTCGCCGAGTCGTCCAGGCAGGCCGGCACCGAGCCGGACAGTCGTCTCTCGTTCTCCCGGTCCGCCGAGACCTGGAGGTCGAACCACGGCTTGAGCACGTCTCGCGTCCATCGGTCGTAGGACAGGGCGAACTCATCGGGTCGATCCGCGCGGTGGGCGGTGTCGGCAATGCGTTCAGCAGCCCGTAGCGCGAGGGAGATGCCCTGCGTCATGGTCGGGTTGGTGTGGACGAGGGCGTCTCCCACCCGGATCACCCCCGTGGCGACCGGACCGGACTTGTCGGACGTGGGGCTCCAGCGATTATCGAGACCGGCCATGACGTACACCTCCCCCACCGACTGCGGAAGATTGGAAAGCCACGCCTCAGTAGCGGGGAAGAGACGGGCAAGCGCGTCGAACGTGGCGGGATCGCGCAGTGCGGACAGGGTCGGGTCCTTTACGGCGCAGACCAGGGCCACGCCCAGCAGGTCGTTGTCCGAGGGGAAGGCGATGCTCAGGGCGTGGGACGTCGCGGAGATGTAGGGAACGTACGGGATCCTGGAGGCGATGCCGCGTTTCGTCCGGTACCAGCGGCACGTATAGGCGAGACCCACCCGATGGGATTCTGTCTCTGCGATTCGGGCTCCCGCCGTGGTCAGCCAGCCGACGACCGGCGAGCGGCGTCCAGCCGCGTCAACGACCAGGCGGGTGTGGATCGTCTCGCCGGCGAGGTGGATTCCGGTCACTCGCGGCACACCGTCCGATCCCGGCTCGGTCGCAAGGCCGCGTACAGCCCACCCTTCGTACATGGTGATGTTGCTCTGGGCCTTCACCGCCCTGCGCAGGGCGACCTCGAGGACGACACGCCTCAGCCTCACGAGGACCAGGTCGTCATCTCCCGTTCTGAAGGGTGGACGCTGGGCGAACCAGTCGAACTCGTGCTGCTCCCAGGCACCAAGGTCGAGGAGATGCGCGTAGACGTCGGGGATGCGCGCCTTGAGGATGGCCCGTGCCGGGCCCAGCAGCGCGTGAGGCTGGACGGCCTGGGGCACTCGTGGGCGTGCTCTCCGGAAGAAGGCATCGTCCAGGTCTTCGACCGGGTCCATCGCGTCCTGCTCGATGAGAATCACCTCGTGAGCACCACGGGCGAGGAAAAGGGACGTGGCCAACCCCGCAATGCCTCCGCCGATGACAGCGATGGGACTCATTCGTTCTCCCCTTCGTACACCTACGCGGAATCGGTCCGCCAGGGCTCGTCTCTTCCGGCCGGTCGTGTCCGTGCCGACGCAAATCGTCCCGCCGGCACAGGGCTTCGGCATCGGTGAAAACTGCGGTAACTCGCCGGCCACGGCCCTGACCTGCTTGTCAGTGCCCTGATCTGCCGATCGCCGTGCAAAGCACGTAGGTACTAGTCGCCGATGCGCGGCCGTTTCGGCTGGTGCGAATCTGCACGAGGCGGCCGAATCCAGGTCGCCGATCACGACGATCATCGGAGATGACATGGCAGCCAACGACATCACGTACACCGGACTCGACGCGCTCCTCACCCCCGAGAAGTCGGTGCTGCTGCTGATCGACCACCAGGGTGCCCAGTTCGCCGGCATGCGCAGCATGGACGCCAGTCTGGTCATCAACAACGTCACGGCGCTGGCCAAGGGCGCCAAGCTCTTCAACGTGCCGACCATCCTGACCACGGTGGTCGAGGACCGCGGCGGCCACATCATCAGCCAGCTCCAGGACGTCTTCCCCGAGCAGACGCCGATCGACCGTACGGCGATCAACACCTGGGAGGACCAGCGGGTCGTCGATGCCGTCGAGGCGACCGGCCGCAAGGACCTCGTCATCGCCGGCCTGTGGACGGACATCTGCCTCGCCTGGCCCGCGATCCACGCCCTCGCCGACGGTTACCGCGTCTTCGCCGTCACCGACGCCTCGGGAGCCACCACCACCGAGGCCCACGAACGCGGCATCGAGCGCATGATCCAGGCCGGTGTGATCCCGACCTGCTCCGGCACCGTCATCTCGGAGTGGCAGCGGGACTGGGCGCGCGAGGAGACCGTTCCCGGCATGACGGAGATCCTCCTGGAGCACGGCAGCAGCTTCGGCACCAGCCTCGCCTGGGAACTCCAGCTCCTGGGGCAGAACAAGGGCTGATCCGGGCTCGTACGGCAGCAGACCCACGCAGGCGGCATGGCACCCGTCTCTTCGCCGTGCCGCCTGCGGCACGCCCATACCGCGCCCGAACACCCACCGCGCGGTATGGGCGTGCCGCGGCCCCGGCTCGAGTACTGCCGGGACGGTGCCGCGTGCCCATCGCCCAACTCAGAAGGGCGGACAGGCGGGTGTCATACCCGGCTCATGTCCCGCCACGCTCCGCCGGACAGAAACACAGGGACACATGACCGACACCTCCCCCATCGGACCGCCGCCCCCCTTCGACTCCGAGCTCGTACCCGCCCTGGCGTCGTTGGCGCGGGTCATGCCTCCGGCCATCCATCCGGAGATGCTCCCGGCACTGCGTGACTTCATGGAGTCCAGTGCCGCGAGCGACGACGACATACGCCGAGGCGGTGCTGTCGAGTTCGAGGAACTCCGGGTTCCGGGGCCGGCGGGGGCTCCGGACATCTCGCTGCTGGTGTGTCGGCGGGCCGGCTCCACGGAGCCGCGGCCTGCGGTCTACTTCACGCACGGCGGCGGCATGGTCCTGGGCAACAACCGCAGCCTCATCGGCGAGATGGTCGACTGGGTGGAGCAGCTCGGAATCGTCCTGGTCTCCGTAGAGTACCGACTCGCTCCGGAACACCCCTTCCCTGCCGGCCTGGAGGACGTGTACGCCGGGTTCAGGTGGACCATGACCCACGCCGAGGACCTGGGGATCGATCCCGAGCGCGTAGTGGTGTCGGGGCCGAGCGCGGGCGGCGGCCTGACGGCTGCCGTGACACTGCTCGCCCGGGATCTGAACGGCCCTGTCGCAGCGGGACAGTTGCTGGTCTGCCCCATGCTCGACGACCGCAACGACAGCGCGTCGGCTCTCCAGATGGCGGGGGTGGGGGCGTGGGACCGCACCTCCAACGAGATGGGGTGGACCGCACTGTTGGGAGAGCGCCGTGGCGGTCCGGACGTTCCGGCCCATGCGGCTCCCGCCCGCGCCGAGGACCTGTCCGGCCTGCCCCCGCTCTTCGTGGATGTCGGTTCCGCCGAGACCTTCCGCGACGAGGTCGTCACCTATGCCGCCCGGTTCTGGCGGGCCGGCAGCGTGGCCGAGTTGCATGTGTGGCCTGGCGGCTTCCACGGATTCGATGCGCTCGCCCCCGATGCCGACGTGTCCAAGCGAGCTCGCGCGACGCGGGTCGACTGGTTGCGTCGGACGTTGCGGCTCTGATCACCCGGAAACGAAATTGTTGACGTGACAACTTTTCACGGATAGTTTGTTGATGGATCAACCAAGGAGCTCAGCATGAACATCACAGTCATCGGCCGCGGGCATGTGGGCGGAGGCCTGGCCCGCATGTGGCAGAAGGCCGGCCACCAGGTCACCACCATCGGGCGCGACGGCGGTGACGCCTCGGGTGCCGACGTCGTCGTGGTCTCCGTCCCCGGCAACGTGATCACCGAGGCCCTGTCGGTGGTCACCGGCCTCGACGGCCAGGTGACCATCGACACCACCAACCTCTACACCGAGCGGGACGAAACCTTCCCGTCCCTCTCCCACCGCATCAAGGCGGTGATCGGAGGCCCCACCGCGAAGTCTTTCTCCACCGTCTTCGCCTCCGCCTACGACGACATCGCCACCCAGCGCGTCACCCCCAGCAGCCTCTACGCAGCGGAACCGGGTGCCAAGGACATCACCGAACGGTTGATCCGGGATGTCGGCCTCGACCCGCTCTACGTCGGCGACATCGATCCCGGCGCACGTCTGCTCGAGAACAGCTCCGCGCTGACGCGTGCGCTCGCAGGACGGATCGGCCCCTTCTTCTACCGGTACGGCCGCCCCGGCGAGCTGTAGTCCCAGGCCGCGCTGTAGTCCCAGGCCGCTCCGACGTTCCCGGACGGCGGCCGCCTGTTCACCACCCTCATCAAGGAGACCCGTCATGACCCGCATCGCGATCATCCTCGGCAGCACCCGCCCCGGTCGGAACGGCGAGGCCGTGGCCAACTGGGTGCTCGACATCGCCAAGCAGCGCACTGACGCCGAGTACGAGCTCGTCGACATCGCCGACTTCAAGCTCCCCCACCTCGACGAAGTGGTGCCGCCCTCCCTCGGCCAGTACGCGCAGCCCCACACCAAGGCCTGGGCCGAGAGGATCGCCTCCTTCGACGGTTACGTCTTCGTGACCCCCGAGTACAACCACTCCACGTCCGGCGCCCTGAAGAACGCCATCGACTTCCTCTACAAGGAGTGGAACAACAAGGCCGCCGGCTTCGTCAGCTACGGCAGCGTGGGCGGCACCCGTGCCGTCGAGCACCTGCGCCTGGTCATGGGCGAACTCCAGGTTGCCGACGTCCGCAACCAGGTCGCCCTCTCTCTGCACACCGACTTCGAGAACTTCAGCGAGTTCCAGCCCGCCGACCACCAGGCGGGAGCCGTCAGCGGCGTCCTGGACCAGGTCGTCGCCTGGAGCGGCGCCCTCGCCCAGCTCCGCGCCGCGGCGTGATCCCGCCGGACGGTCATCAGCGGCGCCGCGGGCGCTGACGCCCCTGCTCCGTCCCACCCTCAAGGGTGCCGCCACCACCGTGGCCGCAGCCCTGGCCGACGCACCCGGTCCTTCGGCAACCGCGTCACCGCAACCCCACCCCGACACCCTCGGCATGGTCCCGTCGCGCCGGCTCGGGGTTCCTCCGAGGTGGCGAACGCGGTCGCCTGCCGAGGGCCCACCTGTCCGGCAGCGTCCCCGGCGGCTGTCGGTCGACGAACCCGGCCAGGTGGCCGTCGGCCGACCCCGATCTTGAGCACGAGAAGGAACCCACCATGAGCAGCAACAGCGCAGGCGAGGCCGCGAAGGCAGTCATCCGCCGCAACACCGAGGAAGTGCAGGGCGGCGGCGACTGGACCCTGTACGACGAGCTGTTCTCCGACGACTTCGTCGACCACACTCCCCAGCCCGGCCGTACGGCCGACAAGGCAGGTGCCCTGGAGCTCTATCAGACGCTGCGCGCGGCCTTCCCCGACTTCCATGCCGTGATCCACTGGCAGGCTGCCCAGGATGACCTGGTCACGACCTATAAGACCTACCACGGTACCCACAGAGGAGAGTTCTTCGGCATCGCGCCCACCGGGCGCAAGATCCAGTTCGAGACGGTCGACGCCATGCGCGTCGTCGACGGCAGGATCACCGAGCACTGGGGCGTGGCCAACCTCTTCTCCCTCATGGAGCAGCTCGGCGCCCGCCTCGTCGCTGCCCCCGCAGAGTGAATCCGCTCTCAACGCACAGGGGCCCTTGTACGCCGAGGCCTGTCTGACGACCGCTGCGGCCCCTGCGCACCGCGCCTTGCCCGGACTTCACTACCGGCATCCGCTGCTGGGGAGTCCGGGTGTCCCGCCGGACAGATGCTCGACGACGGCCTTGAGTGCCCGGCAGGTCGAGTGTGACAGAACAGGGCTCCAACAGGACTCGCGAGCCGAGGAGTTGAGCTTCGAGGACCTCCACCGACGGCACGGGAGCCTTGTGCGTCGCGGTCCTCGTCCAGGCCCCGTCGGCATCGCCCCGCCAGAGGCCACTGCAGGAAATTGCGTACTGAAGGCGTACTACGCGACGTCGCCCGGGTGGGTGGCATCAACATGAGGGAGAGCCGCGAGACGTTTCTCGACCCCGCGTGCGAGGGCATCGATACCCAGGCTGGTGAACATCGTGAAGGCGAGCTGCCAGTGCTCGCGGGCCTGGTCCGGTTGGTTCATCGCCGCCTTGAGATCGCCCAGTGCGCGTAGGGAGACGGCTTCCAGCTGCTGGTGGCGGATCTGCCGACTCAGTAGCAGGCCTTCCTCTGCGTGGTGTTCGGCCAGCTCCAGCCGAGCAGTCAGGGTGTACGCCTCGCAGAGGCGGATGTGGGCGCCGGCGCGAAGCGGCCACTCTTCGCCTGCTTCCAGCAACTCCAGGGTTCGCTGATAGCGCGTGATCGCGTCGCTCACCAGATTCCGTCGCACCAAGACCTGGCCGTGACGGTAGTACGCGTAGGCCTTTCCGAGGCGGTCGTCCAGCTGCTGGAAAAGCTGTACGTGCCGCTCGGCGTCGGCCACGGTCCGTTCGTCGATGCCTTCCGTGTAGAACCGGGTCTGAATCGCGTTACCCAGGACCGTCGCCTCAAGGTGGAAGTTACCGCGGTGCCGTGCCAGGACCGCTGCGCGCCTGAGGACTTCCACGCCGGTCTCCGGGTCCGATGCACAGACGATCAGGCCTTGGACGTTGAGCGCCATGACGTGGAGGTCGTCGTGACTCGACAGCTCCAGAGCGCGTACCACGTTCGGCTCTGCCTGATCGAAACGGCAGACCTGGAGCAAGGCCCCGCCCAGCATGTAGCGGGCGCGCGCTTCGGACCGGGCGTCGTGGGCTTGAGCGGCAGCCTCGGCCACAAGGGCCGCGACGGGAATCACCTGATGCCAGAGAAACGAGTTCATCAGAACGGCGTCGAGCATCAACAGAAGCGTCGCGGCCCGCGCGGTGTGGGTGACCGCCGTCTGCTGCAGCAACAGCAAGACGTCATCAATGGCGGATGCGCCCCACGCAAGCGCCTCGTCCACGCTTTCAAACCTCGGTTCGCCAGGCGAACTCGGAACTGATTCCTGTACCACTGTATGGCCGGGGCGGATAACGCGGTACGAATCGGTGGCGGAGACCAGATGCAGGTCGAGGAGGCGGCCGAGAGCAGCATGACGGACTTGGTCGGAATCAGTCTCGACAGCCAGACGGCGGGCGAAGAGACGGACCAGGTCGTGCAGGCGATAGCGGTTCAAGGCCGGCGACTCCAGCAGTCCAGCCGCCATCAGGCTCTCAAGGAGCGGCTGGGTGACCTCCGCGGAGATTCCGAGGAGGGTGGAGGCGGTCGGCAGGTCGTACAAGTGGTGGGTGGGCAGGGCCAGCAGCCGCAGGGCGCGCTGTGCGTGGTGGTCGAGCTGTCCGTATCCGAGGGCGAAGCTGGACTCCACGCTGACGTCGTCCACACGCAGCTCCGATAGCCGCTGCTGCTCGTCCACAAGGCGGTCAGCGAGGTCCGCCAGGGTCCACTCGGGGCGTGCGGCAAGACGGGAGCCGAGGATGCGTACGGCCAACGGCAGACCCCCGCACGACGTGAGAACGCGCTGTGTCGCGTGCGGTTCCGCGTGGATACGAGCGGGTCCGACGATGTGGGTGAAGAGGTGCAATGCCTCTTGCGGGGCCAGGGGGCCCAGGACGACACGCAGGCTGACCGGAAGGGCCGCGAAGGCATCGCGGCTGGTGATCACAACGGCACAGGAGGGTGAGTCGGGCAGAAGAGGGGTCACCTGATCGAGGTCGGCGGCGTTGTCCAGGACAACCAGAATGCGCTGCTGGGCGATCCGCGAGCGGTAGCTGGCTATTCGGTCGTCCAACTCAGGCGGTATGAGGGACTCTTGTTCTCCCAGTGCGCGGAGGAACGATGCCAGAACGACGCCGGGGTCGGCAGGGGTGCCATCTGCACCGCGCAGGTCGACGTACAGCTGTCCGTCGGGATAGGCGTCGAGCACGGGTTGCACGCTGTGCATGACGAGGGAGGTCTTGCCGGCGCCGCCCATCCCCGTGAGGAGTACGATCGGCATGCCTTCAGCGGCGGGGCGCCGCAGGGTCCGCCGGATGTGTTCGGTTTCCTGTCGCCGACCGGTGAAGTCGACTACGGCATGCGGAATCTGGCGGGGGGCGCGGTCCCTCCCGGAGACGACTTCAGGCCTCTTCCGGGACGGCGAGGCGGCGGCGAGTACCTCTGCGTGCAGTTTCTGCATGTGGGCGTCGGGCTCGATGCCCAGTTCCCGCGCGAACGCGTTCCGCAGACGCTGGTACACCGCCAGCGCCTTCTCCTGTCGGCCGCTGCTGGAGAGGGCCCGCATCAGAAGGTGGTGCAGCCCCTCGTGCAGTGGGTGCGTCTCGACGAGTCCGGCGAGTTCCGTCGCGGCTTGCGCGTACTCGCCGAGAGTCACCATCGCCGCCAGCCGTGCCTCGGCCGCGTCCAGGCGGCGCTCCTCCAGCCGGACACGTTCCTTCCGGGCGAACGGGCCGGGCACGTCTGCCAGCGCCGGCTCACTCCACATCGTCAGGGCTTCGTCGAGCAGGGCCCGGGCCCCGGCTGTCTCACCGCACGCGCTACGGGCCCGCGCGTCGGCGACCTTTCGTTCGAACAGCTCCAGGTCCACAGAGCCCTCGTCGAGGCGCAGAGCGTAACCGCCCGGGACGGACTGCAGGACCTGCCATGCCCGCCCTGGAGTACGACCGGGCTCCAACAGGCTCCGTAGCCTCCATATGTAGGTGCGCACAACGGATTGCGGGCTGCGGGGTGGCGCCTGCCACAGGGCGTTCACGAGGTCGTCCGTGCTTACGGTGCGCCCACGCCGCAAGATCAGGACCGCGGCCACGGCCCGCTGTTGAGGCGAACCGAGATCCAGTTGCGCACCGCCCTTGTACCCGCGGAGCTGACCAAGCACCGAGAAGGCGATGCCTGGTGCCCCCGCTGCCCCCATGGTGACCCCACCAGCCTGACGACCTGATCCATTTCCCGCCCTCAGAGGCACGGGCGGTCATCTTACGCCGTCGCGCAGAAAGGATTCTGTAAGCGAAGGAGCGGGGCGCTGTGAGGATTCGGGGACTCCGCCCACGGTCGTGGCCCCGAAGGTACGGGTCCGTCGGTCAGCTCGGGTCAAGCCACTTCTTCAGAGCCCAGGACAGCGCGGGCATGACCGCGTAGGACATGAGGCAGCTGAAGAGCACCGCCACCAACGCCGTACGCAGGAGGAGGGGCAGACCGTCCAGGTGCGGCTGGACCACCGCGCCGGAGAAAAGGGAGATCGGATAGATGCCGAGCACCGCAGCCACCGTCATCTTCCAGCGAGGCGGCGGGGCGGCATGGGCGCTGCCCGGCGGGACGAACCAGCTCTCGATGCCACTGAGGCGGCGCCGGTCCACCTCCCAGTGATGGCCGTCGGCCCGTCGGAACCAGGCGGCGCGTTCGGCCGAGGCGTCCCACAGGGCGTGGGCCTCTGCATCACGGAACCGGTGGACCAGGCACCACGGCTCGCCCGGGCCGCTGGGTCGGAACAGGCCGTAACCGAGGTGTCCGGGAAAGGCGGAGGCCGCGGTGAGTACCCCGTGAGCCCACTTCTCGAAGTCCTCTTCGTGACCGGGCTCCACTTGGCGGGCGATGAGCAGGCCCACCTCTCCGGAGGGGACCGGGGCCGATCGGCGCTCTGCCTCGACGGTTTCCGACATGGCTGTCTCCTTCGACACTGGGCGGTTGGCCAGGGGCGTTCGCGCCCCGCCGGGTGTGCCGGTCCGGGCTTTGGCGCCTGGCCGAATGGTCTTAGTGAGCGGTCTGGCCGCCGTCCACCACGAACACGCCACCGGTGGTGAAGGAAGCCGCGGAGGAGGCAAGGTAGAGCACCATGCCGACGATCTCCTCGGGGTCGGCGGCACGTCCGAGCTGGGGACCCGCCATGACGACGTCCCGCTTGACGGGATCGTCGAGCCACGCCTGAGTCATGGCCGTCCTGGTCAGTCCGGGGGCCAGGGCGTTGACCCTGATGCCGGCCTTCGCGTAGTCGACGGCGGCCGCCTTGGTCAGCCCGATGACGCCGTGCTTGGCCGCCACGTAGGGGGCCATGTCCGGGTCTCCGATGAGTCCGGCGATCGACGCGGTGTTGATGATGGAGCCGCCGCCGGCGGCCGCCATGTGGGAGATCTCGTACTTGAGGGAGAGGAAGACGCCTTTCAGGTCGACGGCGATCGCCTTGTCGAAGTCCTCTTCCGTCTGCTGGGCCAGCGGGGCCGGCGGGACGAAGACGCCCGCGTTGTTGAAGGCGATGTGGAGGCCGCCGAAGGTGTCCACGGTCGTCGAGACGAGGCGTGAGACCTCCTGCGCGACGGTGACGTCGGTCGGGACGAACAAGCCGCGGCCACCCTCCTTCTCGATGAGGTTCACGGTCTCGCTGCTGCGTGCGTCGACGTCGCCGATGACCACGGTGGCGCCTTGGCGGGCGAAGGCGAGAGAGACCGCTCGGCCGATTCCGGTGGCGCCGCCGGTGACGAGCACGACTTTGCCGGTGAAGTCGAAATACTGTTGCGTCACTGTGTCCAGCTCCTGACTGGTGATGTGGGGGCGTTGGACGCCCCCGGCGGAGGTTCTGCGAGCGCCCCGCCGGGGGCAGCTGGGCGTCAGAAGGTGACGGTCACCTTGCCGCGCACGTGCTTGGAGGCGAAGTCGACCAGGGCTTGGTCCGCCTGGCCGAACGGGTAGTCGGAGTCGATCTCGACGCTCAGCCGGCCGTCTTCGGCCTTCGCGGCGAGCTCTTCCAGCCTTCCCAACGGGGTCCGGGTACCGGTGTAGACGGCGGTGACTCCGCGTTCGAAGGCGGAGGGTCCGCCGAGCGGGGACACGAGCTGTCCGCCGGCCTTGGCGGCCGCGGCCGTGGCCGCCAGGGCCGGACCCGCGTTCGCCAGGTCGATCACGATGTCGACACCGCCGTCCGCCAGCCGGTGCGCCTCCTGGGCGACGTCGACGTTGCGGTAGTCGAGGACATGGTCGGCGCCGAGGCGGCGCAGGAACGGCTCGTCGTCCGCGCGGCCGGTGGCCAGGACCGTCAGGCCCGCCTGCTTGGCGAGCTGGACGACGAACGAGCCGACACCGCCGGCGGCTCCGACGATCAGGACGCTGCCGCTCTCGGCTCGGACGGCGTCGAGCAGCGCTGCCGCGGTGAGCGCGCCGGTGGGCAGTGCGGCGCCCTGGGCCGGGGTGAGTCCAGCGGGTCGCAGGGCAACGGACGGAGCGTCGTTGATGACGATGTACTCGGCGAGCGCACCGGCGGTCACACTGTTCCAGGCGATGACGGCGTCACCGACGGAGAAGCGGGTGACGTTCTCGCCTACGGCCTCGACCACTCCACTGACGTCCACGCCGGGGATGAAGGGGTGCCGGACGGGCAGCGCGTCGCGCATGGCGCCGGTGACGAGCACCTTGTCGACCGCATTGAGGGAGGTGGCCTGGAGTCGAACCAGCAGTTGCCCTGGGCCGGGGGTCGGGGCGGGCTCGTCCGAGAACTCGAGGTCCTCCAGCGGGCCGTACGACCGGGCGATGAGCGCCTTCATGACCTTGCTCCTGACTTTTGTGTGTTCAGCCGTGGGGACCGGCACTGCAGCCGGCGCGAGCGGGCCGACTCGGCCCTTTTGTTGATTCATCAACAATAACCCATATTGTTGATGAGTCAACATAATTTGGGGGATGGTGTGCGCCGCCTCAGCCGGCGACGCGGCTGACGGGCCGGTAACGCCAGGGTTCGAACTCGGGATGTCTGTCCGCATAGGCGGCGATGAACGGGCAGACCGGCAAGAACTTCACGTCGGCCTTCCTGACCATCTCCAGAGACGCCTTCGCCAGGGCGGACCCGATGCCCTGTCCCTTCCTCTCGGGAAGGACCTCCGTGTGCACGAACGCGATCAACCCCTTGGCGGGGATGTACTCGACCAAGCCTGCGAGTCGTCCGTCCACGTACGCCTCCAGCCGCTTCTCGTCATCGACCCTGGCTACCGTGACCGTGGGCTTCGCTCTGTCCATGGCTTCTCCGTTCCGAGCGGGCACCGCGTCACGACGGGAAGCGGACGGTGTGCACCTGGACATCACGCTGGCAGGCACGGAGCCGGGTATGCATCGGCAATCACCGCCTAGAAGACCTGCCGAGCGGAAGGGCAGAGGTGCGCACGGTCGCCAAGGCGTCGGCCACTCCGCGCCTTTACCTTGCTGCTGCTGCGGGATCGATCGCGTTCCGCGGGGTGGTCGGCACTCCACGCCGCACCCAGCTGTCGTGGCCGGTCATGTCGGACCGCTCACCGCGTCGGCCTGCGCCCTTCGCTTCGCGCGTCCGCACGAAACGACACCGTCCCGTGCGTCACTGTCGGCATCGGAGGACCGCAAAGCTCGCAGTCCGCGGATGCGTTCACTCGCGCGCGGCGAGCAGGGAGACGGGGCTGCGTCTGGTCGCCATCCACGCTGCGGACACGCCTGTGAGAGCGGTGACGGCCAGACAGACGGCACCAAGCCAGGCTGCCAGCGACCAGGGGCCTCCCACGGTGGGTGAGCCGGTGATCGAGATGGCGGTGCCGGCCATGGCCACCAGCGTGCCCGCCGCCGCCACCGATCCCAGGACGAAGCCGATCACGGCGATCACGGCGGCCTCGAGGGCTGCGGTCAGCAGGATCTGTCCGCGCCTGAAGCCGGTAATCCGGCGCTCGGTGAAACCTGCCCAGCTCAGGCGCCACACGTCAGGCATCCAGGGCGACGAGGTGGTCGGCGAGACCGCGGGCGTCGGCACCCGTGAGCCGGTCGACCACACGGCCGTCCCGCAGAAAGACCGTCGCGTCCGCGTGGGCGGCCGCAGCAGGATCATGGGTGACCATGACGATGGTCTGGCCCTGCTGGGCGGCGTCACGGAGCAGCGCGAGCACGTCAGCCGCGGACCGGGAGTCCAGCGCCCCGGTGGGTTCGTCGGCGAAGAGGACGTCGGGTCGGGTGACCAGAGCGCGGGCGATGGCAACGCGCTGCTGCTGACCTCCGGACAGTTCCCGTGGCCGGTGGCCGTAGCCGTCGGTGAGCCCGACCGCCGTCAGCGCCTCACGTACCCGGGTCGTATGCGGACCGGCGTGGGCGAGTTTCAGCGGCAGTGCCACGTTCTGTTCCGCCGTGAGGGCGCTGATCAAGTTGAAGTTCTGAAAGATGAAGCCGATGCGCTGCCGGCGCAGGAGGGTGAGTTCCTGTTCGGTAGAGGTCGCTATGTCCGTCCGCCCCAACCAGACGTTGCCCTCGTCCACGCGCTCCAACCCGGCAGCGCAGTGCAACAGGGTGGACTTGCCGGAGCCCGAAGGGCCCATTACGGCTGTCCATGTGGCCCGCTCGAAGTCGATGCTGACCCGGTCAAGGGCACGCACTCTGTGGGGTCCACTCCGGTAGGTACGACTGACGCCACGCAGGGTGACAGCCGCCTTCGTATGAGGTGTCGCGTCCAAAGCGCTTCCGCCCGATCTGTGCGCAGGTGAGCCGACGAGTTGGACTCCGGAGAGGGTGTCGCAACTACGGCAGCGGGAATCTCGCCGCGCGGGAGTGCGCGGCATATGGCACAGAATGAACGGGCTGCGAGGGCAAGGCATCGGTGACTGATGCCTACGTCGCCGCCCAGGTCCGATCCGACCCGGCAAGCGGAAAACACGCCCGGAACGCACATCACGCGTCAGCCATCGAGGGCCCCGTTGACCGGCGGCCAAGGCGGGAGCGAGAGCCGTCAGTGGGGACTCGTCCCGGTCGGGGCCATGGACGAGGCTTCCCTGACGGCCCGCAGTACGCTGTCGAGCAGTCCGGGGAAGCGTTGGTCGAGGTCGTCGCGGCGGAGACTGTGCAGAATGATCCGCCCCTCCCGGCGGGCGCGCAGGATGCCGGCCTCACGCAGGACGTTCCAGTGCCGACTGGCCGTCGAAGGGGACACATCCGGCAGCGTGGTCGAGCAGGTGAGCTCCTCGCCGCCGGCGAGACGTTCGATGATCTTCAGCCGGGTGGGGTTGGCCATGGCATCGAGCACGGCCTCGATCCGCAGGTCGGCGCGGGTGGGGTGCGTCAGCGCTTTCACCCCTCGATCGTACGTCCGTTCACGAAGGAGTGAAGTGTCGTGCCGCGTAACTCACACTCCGGCGATTGCGTTCGACCGAAACCTGCAGTTCAATAGTTCACGTATTTACGAACTAACGAACCAAGGAGCACTCGTGAGCGCCTACATGGTCATCAGCGTCACCCCCCAGGACGACGAGAAGATGCGCGACTACGAGGCCAGGACCCTCGAGGTGGTCTCGCGTTACGGTGGTAAGCCCATAGCCCGTGACGCCGACTGCTTCGTCCTGGAGGCCGACCGGCGCCCCGGCATCGGGGTGATCCTGGAGTTCCCGGACAAGCAGGCCGTGCTGGACTTCTACCACTCCGAGGACTACAAGCCCCTCAAGGAATTCCGGCACACCTTCGCCACCGCCAGCGCGCTCGTCGTCGATTCCGTCTGACCCGCCGCCTCAGCAGGGCGCCCCACTCCCCCGCGACACGACGGACGATCGCTGCCAGGTGAGAGCGCCGAAGCTACAGCGCCCTGTGCCACGCCGCAGTGAGGGCCCGCGCGTCGTGGCGAAAGGAGAACGAGTCTCTGCGGCGGGCGGCCTCCCGGTCGCCGCAGAGACTCGTGAGGGGGGCGTGCGCGGCACCGGCGGTTCGCCTGGGACATCAGGCACAGGTCACCCTGTACGTCGGAGGAGGGGCGGCGGTTCACGTGCGGAGGGCTTCGTCCAGGAACGCTTCGAACCCGTGCGGGCCACCGCCTCGGCCGACCCGGTCGGAGCGCGCCGCCCGTCACCGTCCGGCGCCGCCCCGCGAAAGGCGCTGTGTGCTCGGAGGTGATCACAAGCGGCCGGGGCGAATCCGCCGACACGGGGGAATCGCAGAAGCGCCCCGGCCTTGCCCAAGGTTGACAGCCATGCGAGCGGCGTGACGTCGGTGACAGTCACCTATACGCCGACACCCGTCTGCCCCGAGGAGCGGTGATCGCGCCTCCTGCCGGGACGACCGACGACGGGTCGGCCAAGTCGCAGGCGCGGCACAAAACCAGCACACAAGTCCGACCGCGTGATCGGTACGCCACCACCCGCCGGCGTAGCCTCGCCGCATCCGCCACGTGTCGCGAAGGAAGACGGGCCAGGTGAACCCTGATGAGAATCAGGGCCTTTCCCCCGCCCCCGGGGCGTCGGCGCCATCTCGCGCCGGTGGGCATCTGCCGGACAGCGAGGCCGGCCGCTCAGTCGATGCCTCTCCAGTCCCGTAGCTGCCGTCGCGAGGTGATGCCGAGCTTGCGGAAGATGCTGCGCAGGTGCGCGTCCACGGTGCGGGGGCTCAGAAAGAGACGTACGCCGATCTCCTTGGACGTCGCCCCCGTCGCGACAAGGCGCGCGATGTGCAGTTCCCGCTCCGTCAGCTGATCGACGAGATCCGTGGTCGCCCGCCGCGCGTGCTCACCCGTCGCACCCAGTTCACGCCGCGCGAGCGTGGCGTAGGCCTCTGCGCCCATCGTCGAGAACATCTCCAGTGCCTCTCGGAGGTGCTCCCGCGCCTCACGTCGGCGTCCCGCCCGGCGCAGCCACTGGCCGAACACCAGGCGCGCCCGTGCAGGATGCAGAGCGACACGGCACCCGTCCAGACGGACGACGGCTTGCCGGAACCAGTGTTCAGCCCGCTCGTCGTCGCCGAGGGTCAGTGCCGTGCAATAGGCCTCGGCGCCCCTGGCCCAGTCGGTGACCGCGAGCACGGTACGGCGTGTCAGCGCGGCGAGCGCGTCGGCGGCCTCCTCGTCCTCCCCGCACCGCGCTGCGGCTTCGACCAGCTCCAACAGTGCCAGACCCGTGATCGCCGGTTCGTCGCGTCGCACCGCCGCCCTGGCGGCGTCCAGCGCCTTCTGGTAGTTGGCGAGCCCGTTGTGCAGCACGCTCAGTGCCCAGTGCGCGGTTGCTGTCGCCTGGCCGTCGTCCCGTTCCAGCGCTTCCCGCAGCGTCCGGCTCAGGAACGGCTCGGCGGACGCCTTGCCACGCACTGATTCAAGGTGCAACCGCGGATACGGCAGCGGAGAGGCACCGAGGACTTCGGCCAGCGCTTCCTCCTCCGCGATCAACGCAGTGGCCTCCGCATGGTCGCCGGCCTGGGCGGCCACGGCCGCCGACATCGCCAGTCCCACGGAAAGACCGCCCAGCGCTCCGACTCTCCGGGCCTCGCGTACCTGTGTCCTGGTGAGCTTGACGTACGCCTCGTCCTCCCACAGCTCGACGGAGATCAGGGATGCCAGGGCGGGACGCTCCGCCCACACCGGATTCCGCTCTTCGGTGAGGGCATGGCGCAGGCGCGACAGCGCCGCGCGGTTGCCGCCGTCGAGCAGGGCGAGCAGCCCCTCGAGGACGATATCGATGATGGCGGCAGGCCCGGGTGGTGGAGGTGCCTGCCGAGCCGCCGCCAGGGCCTCTCGCATCTCCTGGCTGTGTCGGCCGATGAGAACGCCCGTGGCCAGGGCGTCCAGCAGGCACTGACGCGCGAGAGCGGCATCGAACGGCGCGACCCGTCCGGCCACGGTGAGCAGCAGCCGGGGGGCATCGCGCAGCCGTCGCTGCGCGAAAGCCACCTGTGCCCGGATGAGGTCCGCCTGCGCGTCACGCGACTCGTCCGGGGGACCGGTCTGGCCTTCGACGGCAAGGCGTTCGGCCGTTACGTAGTCGCCCGCGCCGTTGGCGGCTCGCGCGGCGCTCAGCGCACGCCACGCTCGCTTCCCGGCGTCCGGGGTCAGGGTCGCGGACCGCTCCAGGAACGCCGCGGCAGCTGCCGCTCCGCCACGGGCACCCGCGCGTGAGGCGAGCCGTTCCAGATCTGCCGCAACGTCCTCGTCGGGTCGGAGGACAGCCTGTGCGCGGTGCCATGCACGCCGGTCCTCGTTCACCTGCTCTTGCATGGACTGCGACAGGACCTCATGCACACGGCGGCGTTCGGCCGGCGAAGCCGTGTGGTGGACGACGGAGCCCACCAGCGGATGATGGAAGCGGACGGTACCGTCCATGGCGGTCAGACCGGCCTCCTCAGCCGCGGTGAGCGCGTCGACGCTCACCCCCATGCGGTCGGCCGCGGCCCAGACCAGGGTCGCGTCACCTGTTGCTTCGACGGCGATGATCAGCAACAACGTGCGGGTCGCTTGCGGAAGGGGGAGCAACCGCTGCTCAAAGCTCTTCTCGATGCGGCGCGACAGGGGCACCGCCTGGGGAAGTCCGAAGCCTCCCGCTGCACGACCGGGGCTGATCGTCCGCGGCAGTTCGAGAAGCGCAAGAGGATTCCCCTGTGCCTCTGCCAGGATCCGCTCGCGGACCCGCTTGTCCAAAGGTGCGCGGAACTCCGACGTGAGGAGCGAGCGGGCCGCTTCGGGCGGCAGACCGGCCAAGGACATACGCGGGAGGTCGACGAGCTCAGGTGCGCTGTCCGGCTCCCGGAGGGCGAACATCATGGTGATCCGCTCGCTGTCCAATCGGTGGGCGACGAATCCGAGCGTCCGCGCGGACGCGCGGTCCAGCCACTGAGCATCGTCGATCACGCACAGCACAGGCTGCTTCGCCGCGGCGTCGGACAGGAGCCCCATCACCGCAAGACCGACGAGGAACCGACTCGGTGCCTCACCCTCGGCAAGCCCGAACACAACGCGCAGGGCTTCTCGTTGTGGCTCGGGAAGTCGCTCCAGGCCGGGCATCAGCGGGGCGCAGAGCGTGTGCAGTGCGGCGTAGCCGAACGTCGCTTCGAACTCCAGCCCGGTGACCCGCAGGAGCCGCTCCTCCTCCAGCGTGTCGCACACGTACTGCAGCAGTGCGGTCTTGCCGATGCCGGGATCGCCCTGGAGCACCAGTGCGCTGCCATGGCCCCCACGAGTCGCGGAGAGCACGACCCGAATCCGCTCCACTTCCCGCTCGCGTGCCAGGAGGCCGTGGGGTGCGCGTGGCTGGCTGATCATGCTCCGAGCATCGCACGGTGTCGGCTTCCGCTCGAAGGTCATGCCAGGGGGTAACCGTGGACGATACGTTTCTCCACGCTGATGGCCAGCGTCTCGGCGCCGAAACGCTGAAAGATGCCCAAAGCCTTGCGCCACCGATGCGCTGCCTCCTGCGCTCGGCCCGCCGCGAACGAAGCGTCTCCCTGAGCTCTTAGCGCCAGTGCCTCCAAGTGCTCATGCCTGATCGCTCTGGCGAGCAGCAGGCCCTCGTCGGCGCACTCCGTCGCCGACCGGAGCTCGTTCAGCCGGCAGTACACCTCACTGAGACGAATCAAACAGCCGGCACGCACGAAGTCCTGTTCCCCTCCCGGAAGCAGGTCCAATGCGTGTTGGTAACCCACTACGGCGTCATTCAGCAGACCTTGGCGCGCCAGAACCTGACTGTGTCGGTACAGGGCGAGGGCTTCACCCTGCCGATCGCCGAGCTCGCGGAACAAAAGTACCTGTCGCACGGAGTCTCTTACGGTCTGTTCGTCCATTCCTTGACCGAGCAGGCGACACTGGACGGCGTTTCCCAGCACCAAAGCCTCGAGGGACAGGTTGCCCAGTGATTTCGCGGCGGCCGCAGCCTCCCTGTACCGCTGAAGAGCGGTACCCGGGTCACGGTAATCGAGGACAATAGCCTTCACATTCAGCGACATGGCGTAGACATCGGCTTCTCGGTCACGTGAAGCTTCGAGTGCTCGGTTCACCTGGTCCTCCGCCTCGTTCAGGCGGCCGACTTCCGCCAGTGCGCCGCCGAGGATGTAGCGGGCGCGGCCCTCGGCGCGGGGGTCGCGGGCGCGGGAGGCCGCGTCGGCGATCAGGGTGGCGACGGGGATGATCTGATTCCACAGATGGGCGTTCATCAAGACGGCGTCGAGAAGCAGGAGAAGCGTCGCGGCACGGTCGGTGTGCGAGGAAGCGGTCTGTGTCAGAAGCGTCAGGATGTCGTCGAGAGTGGACGAACTCCAGGCGAGGGCGTCGCTGACGCTGTCGAAGCACCTCGCTCCCGGCGCTTGGGGAAGCAGCGGCCGTGCGACCGTGTGTCCAGGACGGATGACGCGGTAGGACTCGGCTGCATCGACCAGGTGCTGGTCGAGGAGGCGGCCCAGAGCGGCGTGACGGGCCCGGTCGCTGTCCGTCTCCAGGGCCAGACGCCGGGCGAAAAGGCGGACCAGGTCGTGGTAGCGGTACCGGTCCAGAGCGGGTGATTCCAGAAGTCCGACAGCGACCAGTCGCTCAAGGATGATCTTCGCGGACCCGCTCGGGATGTCGAGCACGGCGCACGCCGTCCGCAGGTCGTACACGCCGTGAGTCGGCAGCGCGAGCAGCCTCAGGGTCTGGCGCGCGAGCGGGTCCAACTGGCCGTAACCCAGTGCGAAGCTGGCTTCCACGGTGACGGTGTCCACGGTCAGTTCCGAGAGCCGATGCCGTTCGTCCGTGAGGCGGCCGGCCAACTCGGTGAGCGGCCACTCGGGGCGGGCGGCCAGGCGCGACCCGACGATGCGCACCGCCAGCGGCAGACCGCCGCAGGCCGTGAGGATGCGGCGGGCCGTGTGCGGCTCCGCGTCGACGCGCGCGGCTCCCACCAACCGTGTGAACAGTCGCATCGCCACTTCGCCGGACATCGCGCCGAGAACGACACGCAGACTGACCGGGAGGGTGGCCAGACCGTTCCGGCTGGTGATGATCACCGCGCAGGTCGAGGCGCCCGGCAACAGGGGCATCACCTGGTGCATATCGGCGGCGTTGTCAAGAACGATCAGTACGCGCTGCTGGGCGAGCCGGGAGCGGTACAGCGCCGCGCGCTCGGAGAGGTCGGTCGGTATGTACGCGTCACGCTCGCCCAGGGCGCGGAGGAAGGACGCCAGGACAGAGGCGGGGTCGAGGGGGGATCCGTCCGCTCCCCGGAGATCGACGTAGAGCTGCCCGTCGGGATAGGCGTGGAGGACGGTCTGCACGCTATGCATGACCAGAGAGGTCTTTCCCACTCCCCCCATGCCCGTGACCAGGACGATGGGCACCGCTTCCGGCGAGGGGCGCAGCAGGGTGTCCCGGATGCGTTCGGTCTCCTCGGTCCGGCCCGTGAAGTCGGGCACCGCGTGCGGGATCTGGCGGGGGGCGCGGTCCCGGCGGGTGGCAACCTCGGGCCGGCTGACGGCCGGCGCGGTGTGGCGCAGGATGTCGTCGTGCAACTGCTGGAGCCGGGCGTTGGGCTCGATGCCCAGTTCATGCCCCAGAAGGCGGTGCACGCGGCGGTAGGCGGCGAGAGCCTCGCCCTGTCGGCCGCTACCGTGGAGGGCCGACATCAGCAAGTAGTGCAGCCCCTCGCGCAGCGGGTGGGCCTCGACGAGGGCGGTGAGACTGGTGGCTGCGTCCGCACAGTCGCCAAGCTCCACCATGGTCTCCAGCCGTGCCTCGAGAACGTCCAGACGGCGCTCCTCCAAGCGAGAGCGTTCGGCCTCGGCGAACGGACCTGGGACGCCCAACAGGGCCGTTTCTCGCCACAGGGCCAGGGCGCGGTCGAAGAGCTGCCGCGCGGCGGCCGTCTCTCCAGCCGCCTTGCGGGCCCGGGCCTCGGCAACACTCTGCTCGAACAGCTCCCAGTCCAGAACGCCGTCGGCCAGACGGAGCGAGTATCCGCCGGGCACGGACTGCAGCATGTGCCAGGGCTCTCCCTGGAAGTGCGCCGGCTCCAGCAGATGCCGCAGTCGCCAGACGTAGGTACGGACGACGGCTTCCGGACGCTGTGGCGGAGACTCCCACAGTGCCCCCACGAGGTCGTCCATGCTCACCGCACGACCGTGCCTCAGTACGAGGACGGCGGCCACGGCCCGTTGCTGGGGCGATCCGAGTTCCAGTTCCCGCCCGCCGCGGCGCGCCCGAAGAGGACCGAGCACCGAAAAGTGGGTACTCGGTATCCCCGTTGCCTCCATGGTGAACCTCATCATTGCTCGGAAACTGTCCGGCTCCTCCAGTCTCGGAACCAGCCAGGTAGTGACGTCACGGAAACTCCTGCATGATATCCACTGAAAGCCCTCTGAGCTGCGCTTTCTCCCTTCAAGTGGCTCTCGTGAGCCTCGTCGGGAAGGCAACGGGGACGGCTACCGGCGTGGCCGTATAGGCATCGGCTGCCGATGCGAGGAACCGCTGGCTCCGGGACCGTGGAAGACACGCCGCGCGCACATCGTGTCCTGCGCGAGCGCACAGCGCCTGCGCGGAGAGGCCCACGCCTGCTCTTCGGGCGCCGTGAACGGGCTCGATCACCCAGGGAGAATGTTTCCGTGCCGTCGTTGCAGCAATTGACTGATGTTTCACATGCCTCCGACACCGTCCTGCCGGAGGCGGAGCTGGTCGCCCGAGCCGGCGCCCTCGTTTCCCTTCTGAGGACGAACGCGGAGCGGACGGAGCGGGACCGCCGTGTCGCACCGGAGAATCTCGAAGGACTGCGTGGGGCCGGCCTACTCCGGCTGACGACGCCGAGTGCGTACGGCGGTGTGGGGGCGTCCATTCGTACGCAGGTGGAAGTGGGGCTGGCACTGGGGCGCGGCTGTCCTTCCACCGCCTGGGTCGCGGGCATCTTCAACGGCGTGAGGCCGATGACGTTGATGCTGTCGGATGCCGCGCGTGAGGAGTTCTATCAGGAGGGACCCGACTCTGTGGCCTGCTCAGTGGCGAGCGTGCACGGAGAAGCCGTCCGCACGGAGGGCGGCCTGCGGCTGTCCGGGACCTGGGCGGCTGCTTCGGGGTGCGAGGACGCCCACTGGGCACTGCTCGGGGTCCCTCTGCCGGGCATCGCGGGCGCTCCGCCGTCCGGTGCGACCGTGCTCGTTCCGCTGCAGGATCTGGAGGTGAAGGACACGTGGCACGTGGCGGGCATGCGAGGGACGGGCAGCCAGAGCTTGGTGGCCGACGCTGTCCTGATCCCGGATCACCGCGTCATCGGCGCGGCAGTCGCGCCGAGCGGCGGCTCGGGGGGCGGCTTCCCGGCGGCTCTGAAGATCGGGGCGACACTGAACCTGCTGGCGCCGGTTGTCGGTGCGGCACTTGGCGGGCTCGACATCGTACGTGAGGTCCTCGACTCCGGTAAGGGAATCATCGCTTCTGTCTACCGGGACACCAAGGCGTCCCCCTCCGCGCAGATGTGGTTGGGCGAGGCGGATCACCTGACCTCACGGGCCGCACGGCTCATCGCGTCGGTCGCCGATGCCGCCGATGCCTCGATGGTGGGCGATCCCCTGTCTCTCCAGGAGCGCTCCGCGCTCCGGATGGACATGGTCGCGTCGACCGAATACGCCCGCGCCGCCATGAGCAGGCTGCTCGATCTGACCGGCAGTTCCGCCTTCTCCGACGCGCATCCGCTGCAGCGGTACTGGCGGGACATGGAGACCGGAGCCCGCCATGTGCAGTTCAATCCGTTCATCACTCGGGAGGACTACGGCCGGGTAGCCGTCGGCATCGGGTCCCCTGTCTCTCTCCTGGTATGAGCCTTCATCCATGTGACGCCCGCCACCGGGACGTTCGGGGGCGGGCGGGCAGGGACGAGCGTGGAACATTCTCTGCGTGCCTTCCTTCTCAGGGGCGGCCAGGCAATCGTGCGAAGAAAGCGGGACAGGCCTCGCCGAACGGATAGTTCTGGGGGACGGAGGAGACGTCCCTCAACGCGCCGGACCGTGCCTGCTACGGGATCCAACGCCCGGCCAACGGAAGCGGTCGGCCCGGCACGCGTCTTGCACGGCTCCGTTCGCCCCCTCCGAAGGGGCTGCTTGCCCATGCGCACAAATGCCACGACGACAGCGACCGCGGCATTGTCGACCTGTCTGCTGGCGGCACAGCTCGCTGCACCTCATCGACAGGCACACGCCGACACCGGTTCGCCGGCGCGGGAACAACACTTCCGCTCGTCGACACGTTCCTGCTCATCGTGGAGGTGTTCACCAGCCCTGCTGCCACCCACCGCCTGGCCGGGAACCGTCCAGCATCGGTCTTCAGCGGCTTGAGCCCCGGTACGCCGGTAGGAACCGGCCGAGGGCGCGGCCACACGGTGTACCGGCCGATGCGATTCTGCGGGAAGGGACGCGGCGAAACCTTGGGAAGGGTCTCAAGCAGACGTCCCTTGACGGTCTTTCCGAGGTGCCGCTCCGGGGGCTGGCACCTCTGCAGCGACCGCCAAGTCTTCCGCGGCTCCCCCCAGACCTGACGGTGGATGGCGGGGAGGAGCAGGTGGTATCGCCGGCACGTTCATAGGCCGGCGGCGTTCACCTGCTCCTCCCGTGGCGGGTAGGACCGGACCGGGACGGACCGGCACCGCGATGGTCAGGTGAGCGGGGCGGCGGTGGGAAGGGCGGCGAGGACGGACGGGTAGGTCGTACGGACCGCGGCCGTGTTGAAGCCGAACTTGTCGAGGGCGGCGGGGGTGATCTCACGCTTGGAGCCGTTGGAGACGAGGTAGATGGTGGCATCGTCGGTGCTGCGGGCGAGATAAGCGTAGGCGGTGAGCGATCCGCCGTCGGTGATGTTCGCGGTGGTGAGCACGAGCCGTACCCCGTCGGTGGTGCGGAAGAGGGCGTTGTAGGTGACGGTGCTGGGGATCAGGTGCCGCTTGCCGTCCAGGACGAGGTAGACGTCATCGGTGTTGACCCCCTTGATCCGCAGGCCGTTCAGCTCGGGGAAGAGTTCCCCCTGGGTGTGAACGTCGGCCGTGAGGACGGGCTTGGCCTGGGCCTGCGGGGTCACGGCGTGGGCCGAGAGGACGGTGCCGGCGGTGACGGCTCCCAGGGTGGCGAGCACGACGGCGACTCGCGGCATGAGGGACTGCTTGTTCATGGTGATTCTCCGATCGACGTCCGGGGTGGGTGGAACCGGGGGGATCCCGGGCCTCCACACCTTCGATGTAGTTGAAATCTAACCTAGTTAAGTTGATGCGTCAACAACTGCTCCGCGGTCGACACCGTTAGAGAGGCACAGAACCTGACGCAGCGTCTCCCGCGGCTGCCCGACCGGCCGTTTCGCTCAGATCGCGCGAGGCTTGCCGTACTCCGGAACGGAGATGCAAGCCGAGGAGACAGCGCGGCGCCGACCGGCCAGCCGGCCGGTCAAGGCGCCTGCGAGACCCGGTTCGCGAACGAGGATGCGGGGACGCCCCTCCCGGCCGACGTGCTGCGGCACGGCCACCGCCAGCGGCTGGAGGTGGACCGGACGCCGAAACCATCACCCACTCGCCGCGGGCGGACCGGTTCGAGGCCCATGCCCCCTTCCGGGACGGTCTTCGCCGAGGCTCCCGGTAACGGCATCGACCGGGTTGGTGACCGAGCGGTCGGAAGCCCTGCCCCGCCGAGCATGTCGGGTTCCGGAGTACTCGGGACCGGCGCGCCGGAGGCCGTGCCGAAGCGCTCGACCATGCGGCTCGACGTGGCCAGGGAACCGCGGATCTCCACGACCACTTCGACCGACGTCGACGAACACGGAGGAGGACCAGGAGCAGGGCCCCTGGTCCTCCTCGCACGCATCCGGACCTACGCGAAGTTGCGCGGTGCGATCTGGTCCGCAGGAACCCTACCCAGCTTGCCCTTCTCGAAGTCCTCCACCGCCTGCAAGATCTCCTTGCGGCTGTTCATGACGAATGGACCGTAGTGCGCGATGGGCTCACGGATGGGCAAGCCGCCGAGCAGCAACACCTCGAAGGCCTCGGGCGCTTTCCGCGCGGCCCTCAGGGTCACATGGTCACCGGGCCCGAACACGGCGAGTTGACCGGCAGAGAGCGGACGCCCCTCCGCACCGACGGATCCGTGACCCGTCAGAACGTAGGCCATGGCGCTGTACGCCGGGTTCCACGGCGTGGACAGCTGGGCGTCCGCCGCGAGCGAGGCGTGGGCGTAGGTGATCGGCGTGTGGGTGACACCGGGTCCGACATGGCCCGCGAGGTCACCCGCGATCAGGCGTACTAGCGCACCACCGTCGTCGGACGTGAGCATGCGCAGAGCGTCTCCGGTGATCGACTGGTAGCGGGGCCGGGTCATCTTGAGTGCCGCGGGGAGATTGACCCACAACTGGACCGCGTGCATGCGGCCGCCGGCCTTGTACATGCGTTCCGTCGGCAGCTCATCGTGCAGAATTCCGCTGCCGGCCGTCATCCACTGGGTGTCGCCCTCCCCTATGACACCTCCGCCGCCATTGGTGTCGTGGTGGGCGATCTCGCCATCCATGATGTAGGTGACGGTCTCGAAGCCGCGGTGCGGATGCCACGGGGCTCCGGTGGCGGCACCGGGGTCGTAGTACTGGGGCCCCAGGTGATCCATGAACAGGAACGGGTCGGCGTCCCGCATGGACAGGCGTCCCGGGAAAGGCCTACGGACCTCGAATCCCGCCCCTTCGAGCTGACGGTGGGCCGTGACGATGCCGGAGACCCGACGGGCGGAGGAGCCGTCCGCCGCCGGGCGCGGGATGCGCGGCAGGGTCAGGGGGTTGTCGACGGTGACAGCAGGCATGGTGATCCCTTCCTGGGGTCGATCCATCCATTTACGTGATGCGTCAACATATTCGTTTATTGTTCAACTTTCAACCATGGATCGCAGCCCGCTCTCGGTTAACGGAGTGTCGGCGGGCCGGTTCAGCAGCTCGCCCAGAGCGGCGACGCCGAGGCGCCGAAGGGCCGAAGGGCGAGTACGGACGCGGCCGACCGTCCGCGGTCGCGACCGGAATGTCCAGTGCCACCGCCGAGGAGACGCGTCCGCGCGTTCCAGACCAGGCCAACGGGAGGCGTCACGCTGCCCCGACCCGCCGTTCCTTTCACGCGGGCCGCCGGTCCGAGAAGCGCACCACGTGTGGCACGGTGCAGAACCACAGAAACCGCGATCCGATGACCGCAGCACTCATGGCGGTCGCCCCGACCGCGGCTTGCAGTAGATGTGTGACGGCCAGCGCCTCGACCGCGGCCGTCAACTGAACGCCGACCAGGACGAACAGAACGCTGCCGAGGAGGTGGCTGACGGTCTCCCGGAGAGCCGTGGCCTGGACGCGGGCGTCGGGGTTGATCACTCATGGCTGCCGACCGCACCGCAGGTGACGACGGCGAGGCCCGAAACGTGCGCGAGTTCGGCGGACAGGAAGGCGAAGAACAGTGCGGACCGAGAACGCCGCGCAGCAGCGGATCACCGACCCGGCGCCTCACACCTTCGAGGAGAAGGGCGACGGCGACCCCGATGGCAATGCCGCCGACTCGGCACCCGACAGGACGCAGTGCGGTGCCTCCCCAGCCGAAGGGGCGCCGTCGGCCATCACCTCGATGGCGATGGCGAGCAGCACCAGGGCGGTGGATTGCACAGCGATGGTGCGCGGGGCAGGGCGGATCTCGCGCACCAAGGGGGTCAGAGTCTCCCCGGTACAACAACGCGGGGAGGAGCAGGAGAAGGGCCACTTCGAGCGGGAGGGTGACGCTTCGGTGTGCCGATGCCCGCAGGAGTTACGGGGATTCCTCTGTTTCGACCTCGACCGCGGCAAGAATGCGGTCGAGGAAGCGACCGAGGAGGCGGACCTCGTCGGCGTCGAGCGGGTCGAAGAAGAGTCGCCGCACCGTCTGCGCGTGGCGGGGCGCGGCCTCCTCGATAGCCTTTCGGCCGGCGGGGGTGAGTCGGACCATGGAGCCGCGTGCGTCGTCGGCGCATGCCTCGCGCGTTACGAGCCCCCGCTTCTCCATCCGGCTGACCTGGTGGGAGAGTCGACTGCGCTCCCAGTCGACCTCAGCCCCCAGCTCCCTGGCTCGAAGCAGGCCCTCGGGGGATTCGGACAGAGGGGCGAGAAGCGCGTAATCGGCCGCGGAGAGCCCTGAATCACGCATGAGCTGTCGCTCCTGAGCCTTGTGCAGGTCGCGGCGCAGGCGCCGGTACTTCGCCCACACATCGGCTTCTTGGGCGCTCAGCCACTGCGGTTCAGTCATGAAGAAAGCCTACCATATTGTTGACATATCACTGAAATGTCCCGGCCGGCATTACGGCACAGGTGCCGAGGACAGGGAAAGCGATCCGCCTGGCCGGTCGCATCCAGAGACTAGGTGGTTACTGCCGACGCGACCGGATGCGCGGCTGTGCGAGTGTCGATACGGGCCACCTGTCCGGTACCGCCCGAAACATCCGTATGCCCAGCACACTTAGGGACACCATGAGCCTGACCACCCCTCTCCGATCGCTATTCCGCACAGCCCTCGGCAACTGGGTCTCGCGTTTCTACCTGGCTGTCGTAGCAGCCCTGCTGGTGTGGTCCTGGGCGGACGCGGCCTTCGTGACCCAGGCCGACTCCTCGTTCGCCGGCATCTACCCCGTTCTCGCCACCGCCCCCGTGAGCGTGGCACTGCTGGCGATCGACGCCTTCTCGGGACCGGCCTTCCCGCTGATCGTCACAGCCTGCGCTCTGCTGAACTCCTGGCTGATCGGGCTCACGATGCGCCGGATCAGCGGCGCGCGCTAGCGATACAGCGCCGGCCCACCACGGAACCGAACGACGACCCCGCTACCAAAGCTCTCATCACTCTCTTGCACCAGGAGATCCCCATGACCGCTGTCGTGATCGACAACCCTTCGGAATCGCGCTTCGAACTGCACGAGGACGGGAAGCTGGCCGGCTTCGCGGAGTACCACGCCTTCAAGGACGAAATCGCCTTCCTGCACACCGAGATCGGCAAACAGTACGGCGGCCGGGGTCTCGCAGGACAGCTCATCGGCGCCGCTCTCGACACGGCAGAAGAACGCCACCTGCGAGTACTGCCCTACTGCCCTTTCGTGCGCCGGTACATCTCCAAGCACCCTCGGTACACCGACCTGGTGCCGCAGGACGACCGCGCCAGGTTCGGGCTGTGACACGGTGAGCAACTTCGAAACGGCGCCGGCCGTCCACACGCGCGGAGGCCGGGAAGAGGTCTCCGCCCACCCCACCCACGAGTTGCTGAAGCCGAGGATCACTCCTCTTGGGGGGAGCACCATCGTCCGCAGGCTGCTGCCGAACCTAGGGCGCAGGATGGTGGGAGCCTGGTGCTTCGTGGACCACTACGGACCTGACGACATCGCCGACGAACCCGGCATGTGGGTCCCTCCCCATCCGCACACCGGCCTGCAGACAGTCAGCTGGCTGCACGAAGGGGACGTCCTGCACCGCGACAGCGTCGGCAGTCTGCAGACCATCCGGGCCCGCGAGCTGGGACTCATGACCGCAGGCCGGGCCATCGCCCACGCCGAACAGTCCCCCCGCGCGCACGCGCCACTTCTGCACGGGGCCCAACTGTGGATCGCCCTTCCGAACTCCCATCGCCACGTCTCCCCCTCCTTCGAGCACCACACAGGTCTGCCCCGGATCACGACACGCTCCGGGCTGCGAGGAACGGTCATCCTCGGCGAGGTCGACGGTGCGCCCTCCCCCGGCACCACCTACTCACCACTGGTGGGAGTGGATCTCGCCCTCCCCGAAGGCGCCTCCGCGAGACTTCCACTGGAGCCCGACTTCGAATACGCGGTGCTGACCATGTCCGGGTCCTGCCACGTGGACGGCGTCCCGCTGGACCCCGGCTCCATGCTGTACCTGGGGTGCGGCCGCAGGGAGCTACCGTTGCGGGCGTCCACGGACAGCGGCCTGCTGTTGCTGGGTGGCGAGCCGTTCGACGAGAAGATCATCATGTGGTGGAACTTCATCGGCCGAACCGGCGAGGAGATCGCCCAGGCCCGCACGGACTGGAACGCCGGACAGGGCTTCGGCACCGTCCACGGCTTCGACGGCGCCCCCACGCCCGCTCCGGAACTGCCTGAGGCACAACTCAAGGCCCGAGGCCGTGTCCGTTGAGCACAATGAGACGGTCTGAGCTCGAAGTGTGAAGAACACACTCACCCCTTCGGCGCGACCATCGGCTCGTTTCCGTTAGTCTCCCTCGACCGAGAGTGGTACGGCGGAGTCGGTCGTAGCCGCCACCGCTGCGGCGGTGCACATGGGCGCCGGGCGCCGGCGCGACGCCCAGGTGTTCAGCGCTCTCGTCAGCGACGTGCCGGCCCCCGCGCCGCTGCCCCGGCTGGAGCGGGGATCGCGTTGCGCGCGCTGAAGGAGCCCAGGGCCTGGCTGTCTGCGGGATCATCCGTCGCCCCGCGCACCTGTCGGTGTGCTCACGCAGACCAGGTCGTGACGCGGCAGCTCTGCAGGCGACGGTACGAGGCACGTCATGCCCACGTTCTACGTAGGTATCGCCGATGCTGCCGCCAACCGCCACTGACATGCTGAAACGCGGGCCGCCGAGGCGGATGACCGGCCGGGGCCGGAGGCGACCGCGCCACGGCCCGGAGTGACGCAGACGGATCAGGCCCCGGGGAAGCGGAGTGGCTCGTGGCAAGGTTCTACGGCCGTGACGAGGAGCTGACGTTCTTGCGCACGCTGTTCGCGAGGGCCCGAGCCGGGCACGGCGGCGCGCTGACTGTCCGCGGCGAGCCCGGCATCGGCAAGACCACGCTCCTGAAGCACGCCCTGGCCACCGTCTCGAAACCCGTTGAGGTGTTGTGGGCGAGCGGCTCACAGTGGGAAACCGACTTCGCGTACGCGACTCTGCATCAGTTGTGCGGACCGCTGCTGGTCCCGTCAGATGACGATGCCAGCCGCCATCTGGTCGTTCTGCAGAGGGCGTTCGGCTTTCGGGACGGTACGGCACCCGACGCGGTGGGGGTGGCGTCGGCGTTCGCCTCGCTCGCGGCCTCCGGCTCAGCGCGCGGGCCCCTGGTGTGCGTGGTGGACGATGTCCAGTGGGCGGATCCGGCCTCCGCACACGTCCTCAAGATCGCCGCCTCCCGTGCCGAGGTGGACGGGTTCGTGCTGGTGCTCGTCGCCCGTGACTCGGACGAGGCAGCTTTCCTCGCGGCTCTGCCGCGCCTGACGCTCACCGGTCTCCCTGAGCGGGATGCCCGTGCCCTGCTGCGGACGGAGTTCCGCGCTCCCCTCGACGAACGGGTGTACGAGCGGGTTCTGGCCGAGGCCCGCGGCAATCCGCTCGCCCTGCTGGAACTGCCGCGCAGTGTCGGGTACGCCGACCTCACCGAGCGCCCCGACGCCCGTACTGTTCTGTCTGCCCGGATCGAGGGGAGCGTGCAGGAACGGGCCGCACTCCTCACGCAGCCGGCCCGGTCGCTCCTACTCGCGGCAGCCACTGACCCGTCGGGGGATCCGGAATTGCTGCGGCGGACAGCCGTCGAGCTGGGAGTCGACCATGACAGTGCGGTCCAGGCGCTGACCATGGCGGAGTTCCTGGACGTGGGCGGACATGTGCGCTTCCGCCATCCGCTGGTGCGATCAGCCGTGTACCGAGCTGCCCACGCGGAGGACCGCCGACGTGTACACCTGGCGCTGGCAGACGTGATGGACTCCGCATCGGATTCCGACCGGATCGCATGGCACCGAGCTCAGGCAGCCACCGAACCCGATGAGGGACTGGCCGCCGCCTTGGAGCACGCGGCGAACCTGGCCCGGGAACGTGCCGGCGTCGCCGCCGCCGGCGCGTTCCTGGAACGGTCCGCCGCGCTCAGTCCCGACCCGGCGCGGAAGGCCGAACGCGCCTTGGCGGCCGCCGAGGAGAAGACCGCTGCCGACGAGCGCGACACGGCGCTCGACCTGCTCGCCACCGCCGAGGCCGGTCCTCTCGATGCCCAGCAGCGGGCGCGGGCTCACTTGGCCCGCGCCCGCATCGCCGCCGTGCGGTGCTCGAAGCACGAGGCTGTGCTGCACTTGGTGAGGGTCGCCCACCGGACCGAGGCTACGGCGCCGCACCTGGCGAGCGAAGCCCGTCTCGATGCGCTCGGGCTGGCCGTGCTGGCTGGTCGAGGCAGCGAGGCCATTCGACAGACCCTCGCCGCCCTGTCTGCACCGCAGCCCACGGTCGCTGTTTCGTCCGCCGACACCTTCCTCGACTGCCTGACCGCTTGGCTTCGCGGTGATACGCCGGACTTGCGAGAAGCCTTGCACGCGCTCCGACGTGATCCTCGCATCGGTGTCCGACACCCTGTGCTGTCCGCGCTGGTGTGGACGGAGTTGTGGGAGTGGGAGGCCCTGCTCGGCGCGGCACGGCAGCATGTCGTGACGGCGCGGCGGTACGGTCCCTTCACCGGGCTGTCCCAGGCCCTCACCGTGTTGGCCTTGGCAACGGCCCTCGCTGGGGACACCAAGGCGGCGTCGGAACTCGTCCGTGAGACCGAGGCCCTCGCCGAGGCCACAGGAACGGCCCCGCTGCCGCACGCACGGCTGTACCTGTCGGCCCTCGAGGGTGGGCCTGGCGCGGGCGACCTGCTCACCGCGGCTGCCGACCAGGCGCACAAAGCGGGCGAAGGTCTGCTGTACGCCACCGCCTGGTGGTGCACGGCGCTGCTGCACAACAGCACGGGTGATTACGCCGCCGCTCTGACGGCTGCCCGCACCGCTGTCAGAGCCGGCGAACCGGGTGTCACCTGTCTCGCCCTGACGGAACTGGTCGAGGCGGCGGTACGGTGCGGCGCCCCGGACGAGGCGGCGGCGGCCGTGGCGCAGTTGACTGCGCGGACCGCGGTTGCGGTCACACCGATCGGCCAAGGGATCGGACACGCCGTGCGGGCGCTGGTCGCAGACGGCACAGGGGCGGAGCGGCACTACGAGGAGGCGCTGGCCTCGCTGACGCGGACGAGCGCGGTCGTGCCCACAGCCCGAGCACACCTGCAATACGGCGCGTGGTTGCGGCGCCAGGGACGGCGGCAGGACGCCCGGGCGCACTTGAGCACGGCCTCGCGAATGTTCTCTGCCGCTGGTGCCGACGCGTTCGCGTCCCAGGCGACGGCGGAGCTCCGCGCCACCGGGGCCTTGGCAGTGCGGCGCGCTCCGGGCGACTGCCCGGATCAGCTCACGCACCAAGAAGCCCGCGTTGCTCAGCTGGCGGGTAACGGCAGCACGTCCAAGGAGATCGGAATGCATCTGCATCTGAGTCCCCGCACGGTCGACGCGCATCTGCGCAGCATTTTCCGCAAGCTGGGCATCACCTCCCGTCGGCAGCTGCGTGACTTGGCGGCGCAGCAGGGGGATCCGCAGCACACGCAGCTGCCGATCGGGTGACCCGCGGCAGGCGCGGGTCACCTGGTCCGGCTCGCGCCGAGTGGATGACCGCCCGGCGCGTACGGTCTGCGTCCCCGGTGCAGGTCGACCGAGCGGGTTCCAGCCGCCGGGTGTGCGTGCAGCGGCAGCTCGCTGCTCTGGTCTCGCGATGACGTCGGCGGCGGTCAGGCGGGCAGCCGGGGCACCAGCCCGGCCACGCCTCTGAGTTGCCGTCGGGATTCGATGCCCAGCTTGCGGAAGATGTTCCGCAGGTGGGCATCGATGGTGCGAGGGCTGACGAACAGTTCGGCGGCGGCCTCCTTGGTGGTCAGGCCGGTGGCCACGAGGCGGGCGACGTGCCGCTCCTGCGGAGTCAGGTGGTCGACTGTCGGCGCAGCGACGGCGTGGGGCTGTTCGCCGACGGCCTTGAGCGCCTTCTTGGCTCGGGCGGCGAAGCCGTGGGCGCCCATGGAGGTCAGTAGGGCGTGGGCGGTGTGCAGGTGGGTGCCGGCCTCGGTGCGGCGGTCGACGCGACGGCTCAGCCATTCGCCGTAGAGCAGGTGGGTGCGGGCGCACTGGGCGCGCGCCGCACTGCGTGAGAGGTGGGCGAGCGCCTCACGGAACATGGCGTCGGCCTCCGCCCCGTCCGCGAGGAGAGCCCGGCATCGCAGTTCCAGGCCCCGGGCCCAGTCGGTGTCGTTGGCTACCGTGCGCTCACGGAGTTCCTCGATGACGGACTGTGCCCGTTCCGGTTGGCCGGTCGCGGCGGCCGCCTCGACGAGTTCGGGGGTGATCCACGTGTGGAAGCCCATCTCGTCGTGAGCGGCCGCCAATTCGGCAGAGCGGAGCGCCTCGCCGTGGTGGCCGATGCTGTTGAGGTACACCGCCCGCGCGTAGTGGCCGACCGTCACCAGTCGGCCCTCGCGTGCTGTCTCGGCTTCCATGAGCCGCAGGTCGAGCCGGGTACTCAGGTGCTCCTCCGTACCGCGCCAGGCTGCCAGGGTGAGGTCCGACGCGGACAACGGCGGGCTGTCGATGGTCTCGGCGATGAGGGCGGCCTCGTCGGCACATGCGGAGGCTTGATCGAACGCGCCCGCGTGCAGGTGAACCAGCGTCTGGTACCTCAGCCCGACGTGGAGCGCGGTGAGGGCACCGGCCCGACGGGCCAGTTGCACGTGACGGTCGATGAGAGCCGCCCAGGCCTCTTCGTCGCACAGGTCCATGGCCGCGCTACCGACGATCCACAACCAGCCCACGTTGTGCTGGTGTTCGGAGTCTCGGCCGTAGTCCCGTACTGCTTGGCGCAGCAGCGGCGCGGCGGCGACGTGCCCGTCCAGCAGACGGGTGATCGTCCCGCGGAACAGCGTGTCGAGCGCTCCTTGCGGCACTGTCCCCGGGGGCAGCGCCGCGGCTGCGCGGGCGATGTCTTGCTTGCGTTCGGCGGGAGTGAATCGGCCGACGAAGATCATTCCGGCGAGTGCTTCGACCAGGGTGCGGGCTGCGGCCTCGCCGTCGAGGCGGGCCATGGTGTGGGCCGCGCGCAGCAGGAGCTGCGTTGACGGGTCATCCCGTCGGCTGTCGAAGGCGATCTGGGCGCGCAGGCTTTGGGCGCGGGCGGCCAGGAAGGGAGCACCGGCGGGGACGGTCAGGGAGCGCAGCAGGTCGAGTGCCACAGACGGCGAACCGGCGTCGTGTTTGGCTTGGGCGGCCTCAAGCATGCGCGCGGCCCGGCGGTCCGGGTCCGGCGTCAGAGTGGCGGCGAGGGTGAGGAAGGCGGCCGCGGCAGCGGCACCGCCTCGGGCCCGGGACCGGTTTGCGGCGGCGTGCAGGTCGGCGGCAATGGCCTCATCGGGTGCTAGGGCGGCCTGGCCGCGGTGCCAGGCCCGGCGGTCGGGGTCGACGGCGGCGGACGTCTCGTCGGCCAAGGCCTGGTGCACCCGTCTGCGTTCCCGCCCGGAGAGGGACGTGTAGGCGGCGGACCGCACCAGCGGGTGGCGGAAGCGCACCCGGGTGTCGATCGTGACCAGCCCGGTTTCCTGGGCCGCTTCCGCGGCCGAGGGGTTGATGCCCAGCCGGTGGATCACCCGCCACAGGAGGCTGCTGTCCCCTGTGGGTTCGGCGGCGGCGGCCAGGAGCAGCAACTGGGTATCGAGGGGCAGGACGTCCAACCGCTTGTGGTAGTCGTCCTGCAGCGTCATCGTCACGGAGCGCATCGGCGGTATGGCGAACCCGCCAGCCAGCCGCTCGGGGGTGGTGCTGTGTGAGAGGTCCAGCAGAGCCAGTGGGTTGCCGCGCGCCTCCACGACGATGCGGTCGCTCACCCGTGGGTCGAGCGGGCCCAGCACGCGGGAGGACAGGAGAGCCCGGGCAGTGGAGTCGTCCAAGCCGGCAACGGTGAGGGAGGGCAGGGGAGCCAGTACCGCTGCTCTGTCGGTCTCCCGGGCGGCGATCACCAAGGCGACGCGCTCGCTGCCGAGGCGGCGGGCGACGAAGCACAGGGTGTGCAGGGTCTCCTCGTCCAGCCACTGGGCGTCGTCCACGAGGCACAGAACGGGCTGTTCGGCGGCCGCCTCGGCGAGCAGACTCAGCACGGCCAAGGCCGCCCGAAAGCGGTGCGGGGTGCTCTCCTCGCTCAGGGCGAGTGCCGCCTCCAAGGCGGTGCGCTGCGCGCCGGGGAGCTGGGCGATGCCGTCGATCAGCGGACGGCAGAGCTGGTGCAGAGCCGCGAACGCCAGATCCGTCTCGAACTCGTAGCCCTCCACGCGCAGGACCGAGAACCCCTCCGCGTGCTCCAGTAGCTGGTGCAGCAGAGCCGACTTGCCGATACCCGGCTCTCCGCGCAGGACCAGGGCGCCGCCGTTGCCCTGCCGTGCCGCTCCGAGGAGACGCCTGAGGGCTGCGGTCTCCCTCCCTCTGCCGAGCAGTCTGGAAGGTGCTTCGGCCGCTGACGGCGTGATCATCGCTCCCCTTTCTTCAGGTACTGACCCGCGCACAGGCGTCGGTGCGCGGCCGACAACAGCGGCTACCGCCGTGATATGCGTGGGGATCGGTGGCACGTGCTGACCTCGTGGTGCACAGCTCATGACTCATCGTGGAGCCGGGTCGGCTGCTCTGGGCGGTGGGCCGTTGTGGGATGGTCCCCTCCCGGCCGTCGTCGACTCAAGCTGCCGGGCCGGCGGTCCGACTCTATCCGCGGCCCTCTTGTACGTGAGCGATGAAGCGGTGACCGGTCACCCTCTTCCCGATGGATCGAAAAGGCTTCTGACCTGCTGGAATAGCGCATCACAGCGCCTTTCGCCGAGAGGGACGCGCTCCTCTGTGGGCACTGTCGATTAGGTGTGTTTCACCGATGGCGGCACGCATGCGGTCCGGGAGCTTCTTCGAGCATGGTCCAAGGGCTCGCGAGCAGGTCAAGCGCTCGCGGCTTCATGGCCGACCGATCTCCTCACGGCGCGTGCCGCCGCCCTGGCCATAAACTGCCTGACCGGTTCGGCGCTGGTGGAAGCGGCCCGGATTGACTCCCGGAAGGGATGTTGGTGCGGGGCGGGTCGGCTGCTCGGGCCCGGTGAACCACCAGGTGCTCGGTCACCTGGACGACATCGCGGCCGCGGTGTGCCTCGGCGTCGAACACCCGGAGGTCGGCCAACTTGCGCGCCCCGGCGGACGCGTCTGGCGGCCTGGTCGTGACGACGGGGATGTCGGGGGCGTTCCCCCTGGCGTCAGCAGCCTCTCACTGACGCGCCCGCTGTCCAACCAGGTCCCCGGCGTTGCCGCGCAGGCGGAGGCACGAGACGCCTGGAGGCCCTGCCCTCACCAGCCCGGGGACCCCGGGAGGCAAGGTGCGGCACGTGGGCAAAGAGGCTGGAGGCGGAGGACTTCGACATCGGCAGTGACAGTTCGCAGAGGCGCGCGCCGGTGGGTTCTCCCCGCCGGCTTCACGGAGAGCGACCGCCTCGCCGGCCGGAGCAGGAGGAAGCGCGATACCGCGGGCATGCGATGATGTTGGTATCAAAGGGGGGCTGGAATCCGCCGTCGGGCGTGCAAGCAGTCGCCGCCGGACCGCGTGGCGGCCTTTCCACCGGACGGGCTCGCTCTGGCCTCGGACCGAGTCCATTTCGGATGCCGGGCGGAGGACTTGGCGGGGAATCGCGGGAATGCGGAGAGGTGGGACGCGGTGCGGATCAGCCGTGACCCGGGGAAAGCAACGGAGCTCATCGGCAGACGGCAGGAGCGCGAGGAACTCGCCCTGCTGCTCAGCGCCGCCGGAAAGGGCCGGGGCGGCGCGCTGGTGCTGAGCGGGGAAGCCGGCATTGGCAAGACCGCGCTGCTCGACTCGGTCCACACACTGAGCGGGCTGCGCGTCCTGCGGGTCGCCGGAGTCGAGTTCGAGACGGACCTCGCCTTCTCCGCACTTCATCAGCTGTGCGCACCGGTGATGAATCGGCTCAGCAAGCTGCCGATGCCCCAGCGGCACGCTCTGGAAGCGGCCTTCGGGCTCGGCACCCGCAACGTCCCCGACCGCTTCCTGGTGGGCCTGGCAGTCCTAGGTCTTTTGTCCCGGGCCGCTGCGGAGCGACCACTGGTGTGCGTCGTGGACGACGCGCAGTGGCTCGACCAGGCATCGGCCCAGGCCTTGTCCTTCGCCGCGCGGCGTGCGCAGACAGAGCCGGTGCTCTTCCTGTTCGCGGTGCGGGAGATCAGCGGCTGCCAGGACCTGGCGGGGCTGCCCGGCATGGCCGTGGGCGGCCTTCCGGACGACGAGGCCCGCGCCCTGCTCGCCGCGCGGGTCCGGGCCCCTCTCGACTCCCCGGTGCGCGACCGCATCGTGGTCGAGGCACGGGGTAATCCCCTGGCGCTGCTGGAACTACCGCGGACCATCGACCTGGCGGGCGGCTTCGCCCTCCCGGAGCAGAACGCCCCTCGGATGCCCAACAGCGGGACGAACGACACCAGGGGAACAAGCGGCACCGACCCGACCACCGCGTCGGACAAGGTGGTGGCAAGCTTTCGGGCACGCGTAACCGCGCTGCCGCCCGACACCCGGCGGCTGCTGCTGATCGCCGCCGCCGAGCCGACAGGTGACCCGGTGGTGCTCTGGCGCGCGGCGCATCTGTTGGACATCGACGCAGCGGCCGCCACGCCGGCGCTGGACGCGGAACTGCTGTCGATCGGGTTGTGGGTGCGCTTCCGTCATCCCCTGGTGCGCTCCACCGTGTACGGGGACGCGTCGCCGGCCGAGCGCCGGTCGGTGCACCGCGCGTTGGCCGACGTGATGAACGAGGCTGACGAGCCCGACCGGCGGGCCTGGCACCGTGCCCAGGCGGCCGCGGGCCCGGACGAGGAAGTGGCCGGGGCTCTGGAGCGCTCCGCCGACCGGGCACAGTCGCGCGGGGGTGCGGCAGCGGCCGCGGCGTTTTTGGAAGCGGCGACGAAGCTGACACCCGACGCGGGACACCGTGCCGAGCGCGCACTCGCGGCGGCCTCCGCGAAGCGCGACGTCGGCGCCTCGGATGCAGCACTGGAACTGCTCGCGGTGGCCGATGCGCAACCATTGGGTGATCTCTCGCGTGCGCGTGCCCAGACCCTGCGCGCGCGAATCGCCTTCGATCGGCACCGCAACGACGCCTCGGTCGCCGAGCTGCAGCGTGCGGCGCAGTCGACGGCGCCCCTCGATACGTCCGCAGCCCGGGAGATCTTCCTGGAGACACTCGCCGCGGCAGTCTTCGTCGGCCGGTTCGCGGAGGGTCCGCGCCTGCGTGAAGCGGCACAGGCCGCCCTCGCGATGCCGCCCGCGCCCTCGCCGGCCCGGCCGCTCGACCTGCTGCTGGATGGTCTCGCCACCCAGGTGCGTGATGGGTTCGAGGCGGCTGCCCCGCTGCTCCGGGGTGTGGTCGACCATTACCTGCGGCGTCCGGGCGACAGCGCCCACTCCCCCGGCGAACTGTGGATGGCGTGTAGCGCGGCCATGGATCTGTGGGACGACATGGCCTGGCGCATGCTGGCCGACGAGCAGATCCGTTCCTCCCGTGAAGCGGGCGCCCTGGCGGCCCTACCCATGACGTTGAGCTACCGGGCCCTTGCCCACATCCACGCCGGGGAGTTCAGCGACGCGGCAGCGCTCGTGGCGGAGTCCTATGCGATCGCTGCGGAGGTCGGCGCCCCGGGCCTGGTCTACGTGGACGTCTCTCTTGCCGCCTGGCGTGGTGACGAGGCTCGTACCGATGAACTGAGCAGTGCGGCCATGTCGGATGCCGCACAGCGGGGCGAGGGGCGGCTGGCCACCGCCGTCGAATACGCGCGGGCGGTACTGTGCAACGGCCTCGGCCGGTACGAGGCCGGGCTGACGGCGTGCCGATCTGTCTGCGAACTGGACGAGATGGGCTTCCACGCCTGGGTGCCGGCAGAGTTCGTGGAGGCGGCAGTGCACTGCGGCCGCCGTGAGGAGGCGGAGCGCATGCTCGAGCGGCTGACCGAGCGGACCCGGTCGAGCCCCACCGACTGGGGTGTGGGCATGAGGCTGCGGTCCCAGGCCCTGCTGAGTCACGGGGCGGAGGCTGACCAGCTGTTCGGCGAAGCGGTCGCCCGGCTCGACCGCAGCGAGGGGCGTGTGCACGCCGCGCGCGCCCGGCTGCTCCATGGTGAGTGGCTGCGGCGCGAGGGACGCAGCCATGAGGCGCAGGCCCAGCTGCGGACGGCTCACGAGACGCTACGGTCGTTCGGCGCGGAGGCATTCGCTGAACGCGCCGCGCGGGAACTGCGCGCGACGGGCGAACAGCCTGTCCGCCACCCGACCGCGTCGGCGGCCGGTCTGCTCACCGCGCAGGAGGTTGTCATCGCACGGCTGGTCGCCACGGGCGCCACCTCCCGCGAGGTGGGCGAACGAATGTTCCTGAGCCCTCGTACGGTCGAGGCGCATCTGCGGAACGTCTATCGAAAGCTCGGTATCCGCTCGCGCAAGCAGTTGCGGGACCTTCCAGCACTCGGCGAGCCTGGTGCCCTGCCTGGCCCCGACACGATGAGCCGCCTGTGACGGCGTCACCGCCCGCCTTCGCAGCGGGGGTGGCGAGCGACGGCCGCATGCGTGCGCTGGAGCCGGCCATGCTGGAACTACGCGGTGATCCGCACGGTCCGCGGGCCAGACAGTCGCGAGTTTCGTCCCGCCGGGGAGGCTTCGCCGCCCTGGACACGTGGCTCGTGCCGTAGGGGTCACCCGCCTGGAACTGGATGGGGCCGACGCCCAGGGGTGGCGGTGTCGTCGGGCCAGCCCTCGATCGAGGCGAGCGCATCGGCGGGCCGGTTCGTGCACTGTACGGAGCCGTACGTCAGCGCCGGCCTTCTCCGCCGTCACGGCCGCGGCCTTGGCCGACTCGAAGTCGTTGCCGGGGGCCGCATAGGAGATGACGGCCACGTTCATCAGAGATTCCATGACCTCCCTCGATCGGAAACGGTGTACAGCGACCGGCGTACCGGCGCGTCGCAGAAGAGGGGAGCCGATCTCACCGGTCCCGGGACGACGCTCTCGCATCCGACGGGTCGGCGGCCTCGGCGGACGCGATCTCGGCGCTGTCGAGGGCTTGTCAGCGGTCGCCGACCGCTTGTCGGCGTCCGAGGCGGCACCGCCTACGGCAGCAGAGTGGCGAGGAAGTCGTCGAGGCTCTGCCGGACGATTTCCCGGCCGTCCGGGACCATCAGGTCACATTGGTGCAGGAAGGCACGCACATCCGCGCTGTGCAGGGCCAAGGCCACATAGCCGCTTCGGTTGGACAGCTCGATCAGTACCTGCTCGGGGGCGACGGAACAGACCTGCACGTCGCTCAACCCGGCTGCGGAACGCAGGCCTTCGGCGAGGAGATCCCGCGCGAGGACCCAGCGTCTGTCGTTCCCGCTGCCCGGCAGGCACAGGACGAAGGTGACGACCAGAGGGTCGTGCCGGGAGTATTCGAGGATCGATTCGACGGCGATGGGGTCCTGCGCCGTCAGGATGACGGTGCGCACTTTCCGCCTCATGGCGCCAATGCCCTCCGCGGACAACGCCCGTTCCGCTTGCGCAGTCGTCGGTGTCTCGCCTGCCTGGCTGCTCATAACGTTCCTTTCGATGACGACTGCTAACGCACATCACTCTGGCGCAGGGGCACAGCTCCTCGTCTCGGCGGCCGGGGCCTATCGTGATGCCTAGAACCTGTACGCGAAGCCCGCCCGCTGCGAAGGGCGCGCTCCCCTGTACGGCAGATGCGGCCGGGGTCCAGGCGAATCGTCCGAGTCCGGTACGCGAAGGCAGGTGTGTCACCGGCCCAGCCCGCGGGGGCACGAGGGCCGGTGGCCTGCGTTGAGCGTGTGCCTTCACGGTCGGTCCGCTCCAGGTCCGGCCGATGGCGTGACCTGCCGGTGCGCCTGTCCAGGGGCCTGTTCGCCGGCCCAGCCGCATGCTGGTGTGCGCGCACGATGGTGGAGTGGGCCGGGACAGCCCTGTTGAGGTCGTCGTCGGTGTCTGCTGTCCGACCAGTGCAGCGGAGAACACCCGCTTGCGGGTTCATCGACGGCTCGTCCGCACTTCTCGGGGGAAGCGGATCCCCTGCGGTCCCGCCGCGGTGCCGCTGTCAGGCACCTCGACAACCTCGGCCGGTGGAAGGGATCCGGACCGACCGACCTAGGCCGTGTCTTTCGGATCTTGCCGGGCTCGCGACGCCTGGCACGCACGCTCTCCCCCGTAGCCCTTCGGGCACGGGAGGTGCCCCCAGTCGTCGTCGGTCGCCGATGCTCCGCATGGACTCCCTCCTCCGCCTTGCGATCGCACGCACCAGACGCCGCTCCCTGATCCGGCCTGATCCGAAAGACACGGCCTAGTCCCATGGACCCGGGCGAGGGCCGTCCGCGGACGGATACGGACTGTCACACCCCACCGGTACGGTGAGGTCATGAGTCACCGACCCGGCTCCGGCCTCGCCGCCGTGAGCACCGCGTTGCTGGCGATGAGCCGCCACCTGGAGGTGCGCGACGTCCTCAAGACGATCGTCGCCTCCGCCCGTGAGCTCCTCGACGCCGAGTACGCGGCCCTGGGCGTGCCGGACGACCACGGCGGCTTCGCCCAGTTCGTGGTCGACGGAGTCAGCGAAGAGCAGTGGCGCGCCATCGGCCCGCTGCCCCGCCAGCACGGCATCCTCGCCGCCATGCTCCACAAGGCCGAGCCCGAGCGGCTCGCCGACGTGCGCGAGGACCCCCGCTTCGAGGGCTGGCCGGCCGCCCACCCGGAGATGTCCGACTTCCTCGGCCTGCCCATCCAGGACGGCGACGAGACGATCGGCGCGCTCTTCCTCGCCAACAAACGCTGCCCCCGGCCGGCCGGAGGGTGTGGCTTCACCGCGGAGGACGAGGAGCTGCTCGGGATCCTCGCCCAGCACGCCGCCATCGCCCTGACCAACGCCCGGCTGTACGAACGCAGCCGCGAGCTCACCATCGCCGAGGAGCGCTCGCGCCTCGCCCACGAGCTGCACGACGCCGTCAGCCAGAAGCTCTTCTCGCTCCGGCTCACCGCCCAGGCCGCCGCGGCCCTCGTCGACCGGGACCCGGCCCGGGCCAAGGGCGAGCTCCAGCAGGTCGCCTCGCTCGCCGCGGAGGCCGCCGACGAGCTGCGCGCCGCCGTCGTCGAGCTGCGCCCCGCCGCCCTCGACGAGGACGGCCTCGTCCACACCCTGCGCACCCAGATCCAGGTCCTCGACCGGGCCCACGGCGCCAAGGTCACCTTCGACAGCTCCGGCGTGCGCGCGCTGCCCGCCGCCCAGGAGGAGGCCATGCTCCGGGTCGCCCAGGAGGCGCTGCACAACGCCCTGCGGCACGCCGAGCCGGAGCTCGTCACCGTCTCCCTGGTGCGGCACGGGCAGGGCGCGCTGCTCACCGTCACCGACGACGGCAAGGGCTTCGACCCCCGTACGGTCCGCAGGGCCGGACGCCACCTCGGTCTCGTCTCCATGCGCGACCGGGCCGGCGGCGTCGGCGGCCGGCTCACCGTGACATCGGAGCCCGGCCGGGGCACCACGATCGAGATGGAGGTCCCTGGTGGCTGACAGCGTGATCCGCGTTCTGCTGGTCGACGACCACCAGGTGGTCCGCCGCGGCCTGCGGACCTTTCTGGAGGTCCAGGACGACATAGAGGTCGTCGGAGAGGCGTCCGACGGCGGCGAAGGCGTCGCCCGGGCCGAGGAGCTGCGCCCCGACGTCGTCCTGATGGACGTCAAGATGCCCGGCATGGACGGCATCGAGGCGCTGCGGAAGCTCCGTGAGCTGGCCAACCCGGCGAAGGTCCTGATCGTCACGAGCTTCACCGAACAGCGCACGGTCGTCCCGGCGCTCCGGGCCGGCGCCTCGGGGTACGTCTACAAGGACGTGGACCCCGACGCCCTGGCCGGCGCCATCCGCTCCGTCCACGCGGGCCATGTGCTGCTCCAGCCGGAGGTGGCCGAGGCGCTCCTCTCCCAGGACGACGGGCAGGGCGGCACGGGACGCGGCACCACCCTCACCGAGCGGGAGCGCGAGGTGCTGGGACTGATCGCGGACGGACGGTCCAACCGCGAGATCGCCCGCGCGCTCGTCCTGTCGGAGAAGACGGTCAAGACGCACGTCTCGAACATCCTGATGAAGCTCGATCTCGCGGACCGGACGCAGGCGGCGCTCTGGGCGGTGCGGAACGGCCTGACCTCGTAGAACGCGGGGCGGGGGGTGCCGGGCGGAAGCGGCACCTCCATTCCCTTTTTCATACCGTCGGGTGCATGTCCCCCATTCGGCGCAACCTCGCGGGGGCGGGGGCGTTCTCCATGGCGTGCTGCGGCGGCCGGCCGCAGCGAATACCAGGAGGATCCTGAAAGTGAATTACCTGAAGAAGGCCGCTGCCCTCACCATGGTCGCCGGTGGCATCGTCGCCGCGGGCGCGGGTGTCGCCTCCGCCCACGGCGGCGCGCACGCCCACGGGCAGGCCCTCAACTCGCCGGGCATCGGCTCCGGCAACCTGGTGCAGGCCCCGGTCCACGTCCCCGTGAACGTCTCCG
This sequence comes from Streptomyces sp. NPDC006551, assembly GCF_040611675.1. Taxonomy (NCBI): domain Bacteria; kingdom Bacillati; phylum Actinomycetota; class Actinomycetes; order Kitasatosporales; family Streptomycetaceae; genus Streptomyces; species Streptomyces sp. NPDC006551. The sequence goes on along the minus strand of NZ_JBEXOT010000031.1, from coordinate 7,569 downwards.
GCAACACGGTCAACGTCATCGGCCTGCTCAACCCGGCCTTCGGCAACGAAGCCGTCAACAGCTGACGCCACCCCTGACCGGCCCGGCCCCAGGACGATCCCCCGGGGGCCGGGCTTCGTCGTCCCCCGGGGGCCGCGGCCGGGGCCTCCGGGAGCCACAGCAGGCCCCAGAGCCCCTGGCCGGCATCAGTGCTCCCGTTCCCGCTCCTCCACATACGCGTTGTACGCCGCGACCTGGGCCCGTCTCGCCACCCTCTCCACCGGACGCAACGCCAGCTGCCGGGCCGACATCTCCGAGGCGCTGACCGCACCCCCATGGCCGTGGTCGTACGCCAGGTCGATCAGCAGCCCCACCCGCTGGGCCAGCTCCAGCACCCGTACCGCACGCGGCGGATAACCGGGGGCCAGGACCTCCCGGCCCGCCTCCGCGCGCGCCCGGTACGCGTCGCGGGCCGCGTCCGCCACCGGCCCCGAACCCGCCACGTCCAGCTTCGTCAGGACCACCGTCGCCTCCCGCAGCGCCTCCGCCAGCTCCCGCTCGGCCTCGCCGAGCGAGGGCACGTCCGCGGGCGGCGCCTCCCGCACCGCCAGACAGCGCCAGATCACCTCCACATGCGTGTCACCCGCCGGACCCGCCTCCGTGACCTCCGGCACCAGACCGTACGGCGCACCGAAACCGACCACGGCCTCCTCCGCCTCCAGCGCCCGCGCGTTGAAGTCCGGCGGCCCGCTCAACCCCAGCGGATGCCCCGGCGCGGGCAACGCCACCCGCCACCCGGTCACCCCGAGCCGCCGCAGCCGTCCGAGCGCCAGGGTCAGCCCGACCAGCCCCGCCTCGCCCGGCAGACCCTCCACGCGGTGCACCGCGTCGTCCCCGACAATGGCCAGCGCCGCGTCGTCCGGCGATACCGATCCGGCCAACAGGGCATTGCCCCAAGCGGCCAGGCGTCCTGAGCGTGGTTCCGAAAGCATGCCCCCAGCCTAGGGACTCCCTGTGCCGGAACAGGGCAGTACCGGACGCAAGGGCCAACCTGAGGACCGGCCGGCCCGGCGAGTGGCGTAGGTTTTCCCTGGACGCCGCGCCCACAGGCGCAAGGCGACGACCCGACTCGACCGCAAGGGGAGACAACGCGCTCATGAGCGATGTACTGGAGCTGGTGGACGTATCCGTGGTCCGCGACGGACGGGCTCTGGTGGACGATGTCTCGTGGTCGGTCAAGGAGGGTGAGCGCTGGATCATCCTCGGCCCCAACGGCGCCGGCAAGACCACCCTCCTCAACATCGCCTCCAGCTACCTCTTCCCGAGCACCGGCACCGCCAAGGTCCTCGGCGAGCGGCTCGGCGGCGTGGGCACCGACGTCTTCGACCTCCGCCCCCGCATCGGCATGGCCGGCATCGCCATGGCGGAGAAGCTCCCCAAGCGCCAGACCGTCCTGCAGACCGTCCTCACCGCCGCGTACGGCATGACCGCCACCTGGCACGAGAACTACGACGCCGTCGACGAGGAGCGTGCCCGCGCCTTCCTCGACCGCCTCGGCATGACCGAGTACCTCGACCGCAACTTCGGCACCCTCTCCGAGGGCGAGCGCAAGCGCACCCTGATCGCCCGCGCGATGATGACCGACCCCGAGCTGCTCCTCCTCGACGAGCCCGCCGCCGGACTCGACCTCGGCGGCCGCGAGGACCTGGTCCGCCGCCTCGGCCGCCTCGCCCGTGACCCGTACGCCCCCTCCATGATCATGGTCACCCACCATGTCGAGGAGATCGCCCCCGGCTTCACCCATGTCCTGATGATCCGTCAGGGCAAGGTCCTCGCCGCCGGCCCCATGGAGACCGAGCTCACCTCCCGCAACCTCTCGCTCTGCTTCGGCCTGCCGCTCGTCGTCGAGCACGTCGGCGACCGATACACGGCCCAGGGCCTTCCGCTCAAGTAGCCGCAGGCGTACGGAAACACCGGAACCACGGGCGTCGCGTCCCCGCACAGAGCCGCGCCCTGTCCCCGGAGTTCCCACCGCCCTACCATGACCATGTGGACATCGACGCATGGGTGTGGTGGCTGATCGGCGCGGTGGGACTCGGCATTCCGCTGGTCCTGACCGCGATGCCCGAATTCGGCATGTTCTCCGTCGGCGCTGTCGCCGGAGCCGTGACCGCCGGTCTCGGCTTCGGCATCGTCGCCCAAGTGGTGGTCTTCGTCGTCGTCTCGGTGGCGCTCCTCGCCGTGGTCCGCCCCATCGCGGCCCGGCATCGCGACGGGCCACCCCGGCACGCCAGCGGCATCGACGCGCTGAAAGGCCGTCAAGCGGTCGTCCTGGAACGGGTCGACGGCAGCGGCGGCCGCATCAAGCTCGCCGGCGAGATCTGGTCCGCCCGCGCGCTCGACGCCGAGCAGAGCTTCGAACCGGGGCAACAGGTCGACGTCGTCGACATCGACGGGGCGACCGCCGTGGTCATGTGACCGAACCCCGCACACGACGGTCCGCCGTCTGGGAAACTCGATCATCGAAACCAACCCGGCAGTGAACCGGTAGCGAAGGGCACGGGGAACACGATGTCAGCAGTCATCATCGTCCTGATCATTCTGGTGGTGCTTGTCTTCATCGCCCTGATCAAGACGATCCAGGTCATCCCGCAGGCGAGCGCCGCGATCGTGGAACGGTTCGGCCGCTACACCCGCACACTCAACGCCGGCCTGAACATCGTCGTCCCGTTCATCGACTCCATCCGCAACCGCATCGACCTCCGCGAACAGGTCGTCCCCTTCCCGCCCCAGCCGGTGATCACCCAGGACAACCTGGTCGTCAACATCGACACCGTCATCTACTACCAGGTGACCGACGCCCGGGCCGCGACCTACGAAGTCGCCAGTTACATCCAGGCGATCGAGCAGCTCACCGTCACCACCCTGCGCAACATCATCGGCGGCATGGACCTGGAGCGGACCCTCACCTCCCGCGAGGAGATCAACGCCGCCCTCCGCGGCGTCCTCGACGAGGCCACGGGCAAGTGGGGCATCCGCGTCAACCGCGTCGAGCTCAAGGCGATCGAGCCCCCGACCTCCATCCAGGACTCGATGGAGAAGCAGATGCGCGCCGACCGCGACAAGCGCGCCGCGATCCTCACCGCCGAGGGCATCCGCCAGTCGCAGATCCTCACCGCCGAGGGCGAGAAGCAGTCCGCGATCCTCCGCGCCGAGGGTGAGGCCAAGGCCGCCGCCCTGCGCGCCGAGGGCGAGGCGCAGGCCGTCCGCACGGTCTTCGAGGCCATCCACGCCGGAGACCCGGACCAGAAGCTCCTCTCGTACCAGTACCTCCAGATGCTCCCGAAGATCGCCGAGGGCGACGCGAACAAGCTCTGGATCGTGCCCAGCGAGATCGGCGACGCGCTCAAGGGGCTCTCCGGCGCCTTCGGCAACCTCGGAAGCGGAGCGCCCGGCTTCAACACCGGCGGCGGCAAGGGTACGGAGCGCCGCGAGGAGCCCCCAGTTGACTGACACGTACACGTAATCGTGCATGATCGGTGCGAGCCCCTCGACCCTGACGGCCTCAGGGCGGGGAGGCGACTCACTGACCATGTAAGGAGATGGCGTTGTCCATCTGGGAAGTACTGGCGGTCTTCGCCGCCGGCGTGGGAGCCGGCACCATCAACACCATCGTCGGATCGGGAACGCTGATCACGTTCCCCGTCCTGCTCCTCACCGGCCTGCCCCCGGTCACGGCCACCGTCTCCAACGCCCTCGGCCTCATCCCGGGATCCATCAGCGGCGCCATCGGCTACCGCGCGGAGCTCAAGGGCCAGCGCCGCCGCATCCTCCGCCTCGGCGTCGTCGCCGCCATCGGCGGCCTCGCCGGCGCCGTCCTCCTGCTGATGCTGCCACCGCGGGCGTTCGAGACGATCGTTCCCGTCCTGGTCGCCCTCGCGCTGGTCCTCGTCATCCTCCAACCCCGCCTGTCCAAGGCGGTCCAGGCCCGCCGCGAGCGCGACGGCACCCCCGGTGACCCCGACGGCGGACCGCTCCTGCTCACCGGACTCCTCCTCGCCAGTGTCTACGGCGGCTACTTCACCGCGGCCCAGGGAATCATCTACCTCTCCCTCATGGGCATGCTCCTCGCGGACACCCTCCAGCGCCTCAACGCCGTCAAGAACGTCCTCGCCGCGATCGTCAACAGCATCGCCGCGCTCTTCTTCCTCTTCGTCGCCGAATTCGACTGGACCGCCGTCCTCCTCATCGCCGTCGGCTCGGCCATCGGCGGCCAGATAGGAGCCAAGGTCGGCCGCCGCCTGCCCCCACCGGTCCTGCGCGGTTTCATCGTCGTCGTCGGCACCGTCGCCATCGTCCAGCTCCTCCTGCGCTGAACGACGGCGGGCCCGCCCCCAAGAAGGGGCGGGCCCGCACCCGTACGAAGATCAGGGTCAAGCGGCCGTGCTCGCCAGCCACTCCGGCAGCTCGGACCGCTCGCCGGCCCGCATCGCCAGCAGCATCGCGTCCGCCGGAGTCGGCACGAACGGCTCGTGCAGCAGGGGCATGCCCGCCTGCTCCGGCGTCCGGTCCGCCTTACGGTGATTGTCCTCCGCGCAGGACGCCACCGTGTTCAGCCAGCTGTCCGCACCACCCTGCGCCCGCGGCACCACATGGTCCACCGTCGTCGCGCGTCTCCCGCAGTACGCGCACCGGTGCTGGTCCCGCACCAGCACACCCCGCCTCGACCACGGAGCCTGTCTTCGGAACGGCACCCGGACATAGCGGCAGAGCCTGATCACCCGGGGCACCGGTATGTCGACGGCGGCGGCACGCATACGCAGCTCGGGATGCTCCTGCTCGACGACGGCCTTGTCCTGCAGGACAAGCACCACCGCACGGTTGAGTGTGACCGTCGAAAGCGGCTCGAAGCTCGCGTTCAGTACCAGCGTGTCCCGCATTGTGCCCACCTCCCGTGTGCCGCCCAGCCCCGTCGCAGGGCTCCGGACTCGGATCAACTCTGGCCGGGCGCGCCGGGTTGGACAACGCAATATCCGTGCGGAACGAAAGATGCCCGCTTCTGATCTCTCCAAGACCAGAAGCGGGCAAACAACAAACGAACGCTCAGCTGTGGGTGGGACCCGTGTACTCGGCGACCAGCTGGGCGCGCCCCAGCGTGTGGAACCGCAGGTTGAAGCCGACGACCGCCGGCGACGCGTCCGCGTCCGGTCCGAGCTTCTCCTTGTCCACCGCGTACACGGTGAAGACGTAACGGTGGTTCTCTCCCGCCGGGGGAGCGGCGCCACCGAAGTCCTTCGAGCCGTAGTCGTTGCGCACCTGCACGGCACCCGCCGGCAGACCCTCGAACGACCCCGTGCCCGCACCCGCCGGCAGCTCGGTCACCGACGCCGGGATGTCGAACACCACCCAGTGCCAGAACCCACTGCCCGTCGGCGCGTCCGGGTCGAAGCAGGTGACGGCGAAGCTCTTCGTCTCCGCCGGGAAGCCCTCCCAACTCAGCTGCGGCGAGGTGTTCCCCTCCGCGTACACCTGAGCGTCCTTCAGCACACCGCCCGGCACGATGTCGTCGCTCACCACGGTGAACGCCGGCACCTGCGGATGGAAGTCATGAGGGAGCGGCGCCCTCTTGCCCTCGGCCACCTTCGAACCTCCGTATCGCCTGACCTGGCTCACAGCCTTACGCGCCCGAGCCTAGAGCCAGTTGCGCTTACCGCCGACATCGGCGAGCCACTGGTTGAGGTAAGCCGCCCAGTCCGTCGTGTGGAAGTCGGCAAGACCCACCTTGAACGAACGGAACGAGTCACTGCTCTCGCTGAACAGCCCCGGCTTCTTGTCCATCTCCAGGACGACGTCCATCTCACGGTCGTCCGCGACGAAGCTGACCTCGACCTGGTTGAGACCTCGGTACTGCTGCGGCGGGAAGAACTCGATCTCCTGGTAGAACGGCAGCTTCTGCCGGGTCCCCCGGATGTGCCCCCGCTCCATGTCCGCGCTCTTGAAGCGGAAGCCCAGCTGCAGGAAGGCGTCCAGGATCGCCTGCTGCGCCGGCAGCGGGTGGACGTTGATCGGGTCCAGATCACCGGAGTCCACCGCGCGGGCGATCTCCAGCTCGGTGGTCACGCCGATGTTCATACCGCGCAACTGCTGCCCGGCGATGGCCGTGACCGGCGTCTCCCAGGGAATCTCCAACCCGAACGGGACCACGTGGACCGCGCCCGCCTTCACCTCGAAGGCACCGCCGAGCCGCACCTTGGTGAACTCGATGTCCTGCTTGGTCTCCTGGTCACCGCCTTCGACCTCGACCCGCGCCTGCAGCCCCACGGACAGACCCTCGATCTGCTGGTCGACCGAGCCGCCCTGGATCCGCACCTCACCCTGGACGACCCCGCCCGGTACGACGTTCTCCTCGGTGAGCACCGTCTCCACGGACGCCCCACCGGCACCCAGGCTCGCGAGCAGCTTCTTGAACCCCATGAACACTCCCTATCGGTCCTGCTTGGTCCTGACCCCTACTTACGCGCGACGACCGTAGCCGGTTCCCCACGGCTTTCCCGTGCTCCCCAGTACCCTCGGACGCCATGAGCGAGAGCCCCGACCGTACGCCGCTCCCGCGGGACTTCTTCGACCGCCCCGTTCTGGAGGTGGCCCCCGACCTTCTGGGACGGACTCTGGTCCGCACATCGGACGCCGGCCGCATCGAACTCCGTCTCACGGAGGTGGAGGCGTACGCCGGTGCCATCGACCCCGGCTCCCACGCCTTCCGCGGCCGCACCGCCCGCAACGCGGTCATGTTCGGCCCGCCCGGACACGCGTACGTCTACTTCACCTACGGCATGTGGCACTGCCTGAACGTGGTGTGCGGCCCTGAGGGCCACGCGAGCGGAGTGCTGCTGCGAGCGGGCGAGATCATGGTGGGCGCGGAACAGGCCCGCAAGCGCCGACTCTCGGCCCGGTACGACAAGGAACTGGCCAAAGGCCCGGCCCGCCTGGCCACCGCCCTCGACGTGGCTCTCTCCCTCAACGGCACGGACACCTGCGCCGGCCCCGACTCCCCGCTGGCCCTTCTCACCGGCACCCCACCCCCGGCTGACCAGGTGCGGAACGGCCCCCGGACGGGAGTGGGCGGGGAGGGCGCCCCGCACCCCTGGCGCTTCTGGATCGACAACGACCCGACGGTCAGCCCGTACCGCGCTCATGTGCCCCGTAAGAGGAGGTCTTGACGAGACTTGACCCAGGTGCTGGGGACGCCTAATGTAGTCCGAGCCGCAGGAACGGGCAGTGCTTCTCGAGCACCCCGGAGCGGCCATCCACTACATACAACGAACCCCCACCGGGGCGGATTCTCGGCGTGCCGGAATCCCATCCGAATGGCTCGATTATGAGTCGCCGGGGAATTCGGCTAAAGTAGTGACCACGCCGAAAGGCAAAGGCCCCAATCGGCCGCCGGAAACAAAATTCGAACCGGAAACGGAACGGAAAACGGATCTGGTAAGGTTGGAAACACGAAAGACCGAAGGGAAAAGCCCGGAGGAAAGCCCGAGAGGGTGAGTACGAAGGAAGCGTCCGTTCCTTGAGAACTCAACAGCGTGC
>NZ_JBEXOT010000030.1:0-83164 GCF_040611675.1 Streptomyces sp. NPDC006551 | reverse complement strand
CGGCGGCCCCCCGCGGGGCGCGTCAACACCACCCCCCCCGCGCCGCCGGGGGGGCCGCCCCGGGCCCCGCGGAGCGACCCCCCGTGGATCCGGCCGGCCTGCGCGCGTCGTCAACGCGTGCCGACCGCGGCGCGCACGGCCCGCCGTGCCATGGCGCAGTCGTCGTGCAGCCGCCGCAACAGCAGCCGCTGCTCCTCACCGGGCGAGACCGCACCGGAGGGAACGGGGACCGAACCGGCGGGCGGGGCCTCCTTGATGGTGCGCTGCACCGCCGTCTCGTACGTCCGGATCTCCCGCGTCAGCACGATCATCAGGTTCACCAGGAAGGCGTCCCGCGACGCCGGCCCCGCCTGCTGGGCGAGTTGGCTGATCTGACGCCGGGCCAGCGGCGCGTCACCCAGCACCGCCCACATCGTCGCCAGGTCGTACCCGGGCAGATACCAGCCCGCGTGCTCCCAGTCGACCAGGACCGGGCCCGTGGGGGAGAGGAGGATGTTGGAGAGCAGGGCGTCGCCGTGACAGAACTGTCCCATGCCCTGGCGGCCGCCCGCGTGCGCCAGACCGTGCAGCAGCTTCTGCAGATCGTCCCGGTCACGGTCCGTGAACAGGCCCAGCTCGTGGTACCGCGCGATCCTCGACCCGTAGTCGAGCGGCGCGTCGAAGGTCCCGGCCGGCGGACGCCAGGCGTTCAGCCGGGCGATCGCGGCGAGCGCCGCACGGACGTCCGCCCGGGGCGGAGCCTCCACGGGGTGGCGCGCCAGCGCCGCCGCCCGCCCCGGCATCCGCTCGATCACCAGCGCGCAGTTCTCCGGGTCAGCGGCGATGAGCCGCGGAGCGCGCACCGGCGGGCGGTGCCGGACGAAGGCGCGGTAGGAAGCTATTTCGTGCTGGAACCGCTCGACCCACGCGGGGGAATGGTCCAGTAAACACTTCGCGACCGCCGTCGTCCGTCCCGTCGTCCCGACGATGAGGACCGAACGGCCACTGCGCCGCAGCACCTGCACCGGGTTGAACTCCGGGCAGATCCGGTGGACGGACGCGATGGCCATCCGCACCTGGGCGCCCTGCGGGCCGGACAGATCGATTCTCCCGCTCGGCGGCTGGGTCACGCCGGCCCCCCAGCGCCGGGCCCGGACCGGCTGGGCCGCGGGGGCGAGATACGGTCCGCTGCCGGCCGGCACGGAACGGTGCTGCGGCCGGGGCGGGGCGGACACGGAGGACGATGCTGTGTACATGGAGGAGACAGATCCCTTCGTGTGCCGACGAGTTGCGTGCGTCGCCCCGCCCGACCTCCGGGCCGCACCCTGGGGAATGAGGGCCGGTTGCCGGGGCGAGGTGGCGCGTTCCTACCTGACACCCGGGCGCGGGTGGCGGAACATCGGGCGCACCCTGGCGAACCCTGGCGAATAGTCGCCAGCCCTATGACAGGGGGTTACTGTCAACTCAGCCGAGAACCTGGGGGCTTAGACGTGACCGGACAAACCAACACCCGCCTGGCGGACCTCTTCGGCCTGACCGGCTGGTCCAAGGGCGAACTCGCGAGACTCGTGAACCGGCAGGCGGCGGCCATGGGCCACCTCCAGCTGGCGACCGACACCTCGCGGGTGAGGCGGTGGATCGACATGGGGGAGACCCCGCGCGATCCCGTTCCGCGGGTGCTGGCAGCACTGTTCACCGAGCGACTCGGCCGTGTCGTGACCATCGAGGACCTCGGGTTCGTACGACACGGGCGCGCCGGGAAACGGCAGAACGTCAGGAACAACGACAACCCTGACGGGCTGCCATGGGCGCCCGAGCGTACGGCGGCGGTCCTCACCGAATTCACGGGAATGGACCTCATGCTCAACCGACGCGGCCTGGTGGGCGCGGGCGCCGCGCTCGCCGCCGGCTCCGCACTCAGCAACGCCATGCACGACTGGCTCCACACCGACCCCGCACGCAACGCCGCCGTTCCGCGTGGCACCGATCCCCTCCACGCCGACCCCGCCGGGTTCGACCGCTACGAGGCCGCCCCCATCGGGTCGGAGGAGATCGATGCACTGGAGCGCTCGGTGGAGGTGTTCCGCGCCTGGGACGCCTCCCGCGGCGGCGGCCTCCAGCGCAAGGCGGTCGTGGGCCAGCTCAACGAGGTGGGCGGCATGCTCGCCTACCGCCACCCCGACCACCTCCAGCGGCGCCTGTGGGGCGTCGCCGCCAACCTGGCGGTCCTCGCCGGCTGGATGTCCCACGACGTGGGCCTCGAACCCACCGCCCAGAAGTACTTCGTCATCGCCGCCCACGCGGCCCGCGAGGGCGGCGACCGGCCTCGCGCGGGCGAGGCGCTCTCCCGCGCCGCCCGGCAGATGGTCCACCTGGGCCGGCCCGACGACGCCCTCGACCTGATGAAGCTCGCCAAGTCCGGCTCGGGCGAGGAGGTCCTGCCACGCACCCAGGCGATGCTGCACACCATCGAGGCGTGGGCACAGGCGTCGATGGGCAAGGGGCAGGCCATGCGGCGTACCCTCGGCGAGGCCGAGGAACTCTTCGTCTCCGACCGGAACAACGAAAAGCCGCCGAGCTGGATGCAGAACTTCGACGAGGCGGACATGCACGGTATGCAGGCCCTCGCCTACCGCACCCTCGCCGAGCACGATCCGGCGGCCGCGGTACCGGCGCAGCGCCACGCCAAGCTGGCGCTCGAACTCCGCCGCAGCGGCCACAACCGCTCCAAGCTCTTCGACTACATCTCGCTGGCCTCGGCCTGCTTCATCGCCGACGACCCGGAACAGGCCGACCGGTACGCCCGGCTCGCGCTGGTGTCGATGGGGGAGACCTCCTCGCACCGCACCTGGGACCGGCTGCGCGAGATGTACCGGCTGACCGGGCAGTACGCGGGGTACACCCGCATCGAGGACCTGCGCGAGGAGATCGCGCTCGCACTGCCCAAGCCCGCGGCGAAGCGTCCGGGGATCGGCGACGTCTGAGCCGCCCGGCCCACCGCAGCGGCACCTGGGACGGCCTACGGCACCCGCACCGTACGACACACACCAGCGCAGCCATCCCCGTGCGTACGAGAAACCATCCTCGTGCGGACGAGAAAATGGGCACACCGGCCTCGCCGGTATGCCCTCCAAGGCGCCCTCGCGCGTCGCTACCGACCGACCCGGACCACCATCACACAGGCGTCGTCCTCACGGGGGGCCTCGCCGAACTCCTCGACCACCGAACGCACGCAGTCCTGCGCGTCCCGCGCCCCGGCCAGTCGTGGCGCGAGCGCGAGCAGGCGCCGCGTGCCCGAGTCGTCCTGCGCGCCGCCCGTCCCGCGGGTCAGCCCGTCCGTGTGCAGGACCAGCAGGTCACCGGGGAGCAGCCGGACTTCGGCCTCCTCGTACGCGGCCCCGGTCGTCGCTCCCAGGAGCACACCGTCGGGCCGGGCCAGGGCCCGCCCCGTCCCGTCGCGGAAGAGCAGCGGGGCGGGGTGTCCCGCCTGCGCCCAGGAGAGCGTCTGGCTCGCCGGTTCGTAACGGCAGCACATCGCGCTGCCCAGCGCCGGCTGAACGGCGGTCTCCAGCAGCTGGTTGAGATGGCTCATCAGCGCACCCGGCCGGATCCCGGCCACGGCCATGCCGCGCAGGGCGCCGAGGAGCATGGCCATCGAGGAGGTGGCGGAGACACCGTGTCCGGTCAGGTCGCCCACGGTCAGTAGCGCGTCCCCGTCCGGGAGCGCGAGCGCGTCGTACCAGTCGCCGCCGATCAGGCCCGTCGTCGAGGCGGGCAGATAGTGACCCGCCACGTCGAGCGGCGCACCCGGGCCACCGTGGGCGAAGCTGAGCGAACCGCGCCAGGGCGGGAGGACGGCTTCCTGGAGCTGGACGGCGACGCGGTGCTCGGTGCGCTCCATGTGCCGGCGGCGCTGGAGCGAGTCACGGGACTCACGGACCGCCCGCTCACTGCGGCGCAGCTCACTGACGTCCCGTAATACGGCCCACATGGAGGCGGTGCAGCCGTCGGTGTCGAGGACCGGCTCGCCCATCATGTGCAGCGTACGGACCCGGCCGTCGGTGCGGACGACCCTGAACTCGCCGTCGATCGGCTTTCCGTCGATCAGACAGTCCGTCACCATCGCCTGAAGGAGGGGCTGGTCCTCGGCGAAGACCATCGAGGGAAGCTCGTCGAGCGACATGGGGCCGTTCTCCGGGGCGCGGCCGAAGATCTGGAACAACTCCTCGGACCAGCTGACCTCGTCGGTGAGCAGATTCCACTCGGCGCTGCCGACGCGGCTCAGCAGGGAGCCGGAGGGCGCGGGGGCGGGATCGCCGTACGCGGCGCCCGGGTCGGACGGGAAGCCGGTGCCGGTGTCGCTCTCCGGGGCGGAGCCGGGCGTGGCGGGCAGCTCGTCGGGGAGCCCCACTTTGAGCTGGCTCAAGTGGGCGCCGAGGTCGTCGAGTTGGTGCACCGCGAGATCGCACAGGGCGCGCTGCCAGCGGTTCCGGGGGTCGTCCTCGTCCAGTACGGCGTCCCGGCGCACGGCGTCCACGTCGCCGCGCAGACGGCGTGTCTGCGAGATCAACGCGTCCACCATGCCGGGCTCCGGCGGCTGGGCGGGACGGTCCGCGAACAGATGGGACGGCATGTCGTACTCCGATACAGGCGCGGCGCGGCCAGGTGTGGAAAACAAGGCCCGGATACGACTGTTGCACAGGCTGACGCAGGCCGTAAGCGATTCGGCAACACTCGATCCGGTGGTGCTTCTGACATATGCCAACGGCCCGCCGATTATCGGCCACCGGCTCTCGGGTTACGGTGCTGCTGTGGTGAGCGACGAGGTGGACAGGGTGGGTACGGCGGTGCTGCTGGCGGCTGCGCCGACCGGGCGGGGCAGGGCGATCGACGCGGCGTCGGTGCTTCCGGCGCTGGCGGCGGTGCCACCGAGCGCGCTGACCGGCACGCCGGCGGCGACGGTCGTCGAACTGGCCGACCCGCTGGACCCGCAGACCGTTCTGACCCGGTTGCGGGCGGCCGCGGCGATGCCGGGGCCGATGGCGGTCTACCTCGCGGGTCAGGTCCACCTGGACCGCCGTCAGCACCTGCCGCATCTGGCGCTCGCCCGCACCACGTCGACGACGCTGCGCTACACGGGGCTGCCGTGGCACTGGCTGGCGGCCGAACTCGCGGTGCGCGGACCGGGTACGACGACGGTGGTGGCGGACCTGGTCGTGGAGGCGGAGCTCTGGCAACGCCTGACCGCCACGCCCGGGCTCCTGTCCCTGGGCCCCGGCCCGCTCCTCTACGGGCGCGTCGCCCCGGCCCCTCGCCGTGGCGAGCCGGCGACCCCGGAGTACCTCCGTACCTTCGCCACGATCTGGCGCACCGGCGCCCGCCCGCCCCTGGCCCAGCTCCACGAGGAGGCGGCCGCGCGCACGGAAGGAACCGAGGCGCTGCTGCTCGCCCCGACCGCGACGCCGCCGCATGCCGTCGCCCCCGCCGGGGACGGGGTGTGGGGTACGACGGCCACCACATCGGTGGCGCCTGGCGGTGGGCCCACGGGGCCGGGGGGCGGGGCCCCGACCGGGTCCCTTTCGGTGGCGCCGGGGGGCATTGCGGTGGCGACCGGGGCGCTTCCCGGGTCGCCGGTGGCGACGGGGGCGCTTCCCGTGCCGGCGGGGCCCCTTCCGGCGCCGATCGCGTCGCTTCCGGGGGCGCCGATCCGTCCCGCGCCCACGGTGCCGGAACAGACCGTTCCGGCGAGCGCGTTGCCCACGGGGACCGGTCCTTCGGGTCCGGAGGCCACGGCCGTGGCCCCGGGCGCGTGGCCGCCGCCGGTCGGCCCTCCCGGCCCGGTGACTCCGGCCACGTCGCCCGCAGGGGCTTCGGCGCCGTCCGTGCCGTCCGTGCCGTCCGTGGCGGCGGCGCCGCCGACGGCTCCGGCGGCCCCGGCGCCCACGGAGGCCGGTCGGTCGGGCCGCACGGGGCCGGCCACGCAGGCCGGTGCTTCGGGACGGGTGGCGGCGACGGGGCCGGCGGCACCGCCTGTGCCGCCCGGCACCTGGGGGCCTTCGGGGCAGGGGGGTGCGGCGATCGGGCCCGCCGGGAACCCTTCCCTCGCCCCCGCGACGGCATCCGACGCGACCGCCCACCACACCGAGCCGGCCCCGGCGGAGTCACCGTCGTCCGGCTCGCCTCGCGGCACCGGTGGTCAAGGCGGGGCGCCGGCCGTCGTTCCCGCTCACGACCCCCACCGCGAGATCCTCGCCGCGGCGCAGGCCGGACGGCACGGGGAGGCCATCGCGGTGGCGGCCGCCTGGGAGCGGGAGGCGTTGCGGAGGTACGGTGCCCGCTCGCAGGAGGCCGTGCACTGGATGGAGGTGCGCGCCGACCTCGCGCGGCTCGCCGGAGAGCCCGCCCGCAGCTGCGAGTTGTGGATCGCCGCCGCGCAGGCCCGCCTCGGCCTGCGTCAGGGCCCCGGCGACCCCGACGTCGAAGGCGCCGTCGACCGGGCCCACCACCAGTGGGAACAGATCCAGGACCCCGCCCGCGCCCGCGAACTGGGCCCCGCCCTCATCGCCCTGCGCCGCCAGGTGCCGGGCCGCCAGGCCGGCGCGCTGGCCGCGCTCCAACGCCGGATGCGCTGAACAGGGGCCACCCCGCCCCCGCAGCGGCGGCGCGCCGAGGGCCGAGCCGGGCCCCCTCACCGCACGAGCCCCCGCGCATGTCCCGACGCTCCGTCATCTCGCCCCCCGACCGCGGAGCGCGCACGATCCGGCGGGGGTGCCATGATCGGGACATGGCCACCTCATCCGCCCCGGCCGCGGGCCACCGAGCCACCTGGACGCTCACCACCCAGCGGCTGCTGCTGCGGCCCGTGCGCACCGGCGACGTCCCGGCCGTCACACGGCTGTGGACGGACCCGACGGTCCGTCACCACCTGGGTGGCCCGGTCGCCGACCAGGTCGTACGGATTCGCCAGCGGCGGATCGTCGGGGCCCCCGGCGTCCACGCGGTGGTGCGGGCGTCGGACCGGGCGCTGCTCGGCCTGGTGACGCTGGAGCCGGGGGCGCGCGACGGGGAGACGGAGGTCTCGTACCAGTTCCTCCCCGAGCACTGGGGCCACGGCTACGCCCGCGAGGCCGTCGCGGCCGCCGTCGAGCGGGCCCTGGAGGGCACGCCGAGCGTGGTCGCGGTGACCCAGGAGGCGAACGACCGCTCCCGACGGCTCCTGGAGGGCATCGGCATGACCCACGCCGCCTCCTTCGAGGAGTTCGACGCCCACCAGGTGCTCTACCGCAAGCGGGCGTGACCCGTCCGCCGCCCGCCTCAGCGCACCTTCTCGCCCGCCGCCAGGCGCGCCGTCATCCGCTCAAGCCGCTGGGCCCGTACCTCCGGTGTGCGGGCCTGCCACAGCCGCAGGATCACCAGATACCGGTCGGTCTTCCCCAGGCTCTCGTAGAACTCCCGCGCCCGGTCGTCCGCCGCCAGAGCGGCCGCGAGATCGTCCGGCACGGTCGCCTCCCTCTGGGAGGGGTACGCCGACCCCCACCGGCCGTCGGCCTGAGCCGCCCGTACCTCCGCGAGCCCCGGCTCCCGCATCCGCCCGGCTGCCAGGAGCGCCTCGACCTTGCGGACGTTCACCTGCGACCAGAGGCTGCGCGGCCGGCGTGGCGTGTACTTCTGGAAGTAGTACACGCCGTCCCCGCCCTTGCGCTGCCCGTCGATCCAGCCGAAGCAGAGCATGCAGTCGAGCGCATCGGGAAGGGACAGCGACTCGCCCCCCGCTCCCTTCTTGGCGATCCTCAGCCAGACGCCGGGGGCCTCGGCGTGGTGTGTCTCCAGCCAGGACTCCAGCTCCTCGACCGTCATCACGGTCATGATCTCGAGCCCCTCGTACCGCTCCATGGACCAGCCCCCTTTTCGTCGCCGAGCGGCGGAAAACCGCTCGGCGGACAGGATAGGGACAGCGGAGCGGGACCCGCCGCCGATCACGCAGGGGGGACGGCGCGGATCCCGGCGGCCGTCAGAAGCGGGCGTGGGTGGTGATGTCCGACTCGAACTGAGTGATCATCTCCGGCGTCACCGTCGGACGGCACTGGGCGATCGCCTCCAGATAGTCCGCGGTGCTCGCGCCCGGCACTCGTTCCTCGACGCCACCCCGGGTCCCCACCGCGACGAGGTCGCGCTCGAAGGAGTTCTGGGCGGCGATCCGGGCCGCGTGCTCGATGTCGGCCGGGGTGAACAGCTCGCTCGCCGTGACCAGTTCGTCGATGTCCACATCGGCCCGGCCGTTGGCGTACCGCGCCCAGATCGCGGCGCGTGCCGCCTCGTCGGGCGTACCGATGGGGATGAGGTAGTCGAACCGGCCGGGACGGAGGAAGGCCGGGTCGAGGGAGCGGATCGAGTTGGTCGCGCAGACCAGAAGCCGCTCGTCGCGCTCCCGGAAGCCCGGTATCAGCTTGAGGAGTTCGTTGGTCACGCCGTGCATGCCGCCGGGCTGCGCGGGCTCGGAGCGGACCGGCGCGATCTCCTCGACCTCGTCGATGAAGACCAGGACCCGCTCCAGCTCCGCGATCCGGGCGAACGCGGAGCGCAGCGCCGCCGCCAGATTGCCCTCGTCGGCGAGACGGGAGGGCAGGATCTCCACGAACGGCCAGCCGAGCCGGGAGGCGATGCCGCGCGCGAAGGTGGTCTTGCCCGTGCCCGGAGGGCCGAACAGGCCCACCGCGCGCGGCGGACGCACGCCGTGCCGCGCCGCACGCTCCGGCTCGGCGAGGGGAAGCACGACACGCCGTTCGATCAGGTCCTTCTCGCGCTCCATGCCGGCCACCTTGGCCCACAGGTCGCCGGGCAGCAGCCGTCCGCCGAGGTCGTCGAGCAGGTTGGCGGCGGGCCCGTGCAGCGGCTCGACCTTCTCGAAGTAGGCGACGGCCGGCTGGCGCGTGTAGCCGGCGTTGAGGAGCCCCTCGCCGAGCAGGTCCTCCTCCGGGAGTACGTACGCGATCCGCCCGACCCGCGCCGCGACGAGCCGCCGCTCCAGCTCGACCAGCAGCGCGCTGGCGAGTCCGCGGCCGCGCCACGCCGAGGAGATGGCGATCCGCATCACCCAGGCCCGCTCACCGGCGACGCAGGCCAGCGCCGCACCGATGGGCGCGCCCTGGTGGACGGCGACGACGGCCGGCTGACGGGAGGTCAGGGCGCCGATGCACTCGGCGAGGGAGAAGACCGACTCCTGTCCGAGTTCGGCCGTGGTGTCGATCAGATGGACGACCGCGGCGAGATCGCTCTCGCGGTAGTCGTGGATGAGCCAGTTCATCGGTGCCGCCCCTCGTTCGTACTTTCGTACTGATGCGGCGAGGCTAGGGGCGGCGGGGGAGGCGGGTCGCGCTCCGGTGTGCACAAGGCGGGCCGGTGAATGCTACGAATCGTCACTGGTCAGGGCGTGGCCGGAGTGCGCGAAGCCCCCGGACGACGCGCGAAGCCCCCGGAAGGAACCTTCCGGGGGCTTCGGAGCGCTACCTGAGTACGCGGGCTACCGTCAGTACGCGGGCGCGAGCTTCGGGTTCGGGCCGTGGGCGTTCTCGGTCTGGTTGCCCTCGCTCGCGTAGAACACGATGAGGATGATGAAGCCGACGAGCGGGACGAGACCGATGAGGATCCACCAGCCGGAGCGGCCGGTGTCGTGCAGCCGGCGGACGGAGACCGCGAGCGTCGGGATCAGCACGGCCAGCGAGTAGATCAGGCTGAGCAGCTGGATGCCCAGCGCGCTGTCGATGATCGAGAGCACGATGCTGATGAGCACGCTGAAGAGCGTGAACATCCAGAATTCCTTACGGCGCGCACGGCCGCTGAATACCGCGTACTTCTTGAGAACGTCGAGGTACCAGTTCACTTTGTCCCCCCAAGGACTGGGATGTGATGCGGGAGCCTGTCCCTGTGGAGCAAGCTTACGCAGAACTTATGTGGCCGAAACGGCGTGGGTCAATTCGTTATCTGGCGGGGGGCGTTGGGCGACGTTGTGTCTGGGTTTGCGCCGCGTGTGCGTGAATGCACAAGGAGCGGCGTCGCATCCACTCGGATGCGGCGCCGCTCGGGAGAGGATCAGGGCTGCGTCACGTCTTTCTCTTGCTCATCAGCAGACCACCCGCGATGAGCGCGAAGAGGCAGACGCACGCGCCGGTGATGACGTTGCTCAGGATCGCACCGGTGCCGGGGTCCCTGACGACCACCCAGGGAGAGATGATCAGCCAGGCGCCCATCAGCAGGACGGCGAGGTTGAGATCCCCCGTCCGCTCCGGAGCCATCGACATGCACAGGCCGACGACCGCGAGGGCGATACCGACGACCAGGTTGCTGAGGGCGAGTTCTGGCCTGGCGGCTGCGAAGTGAACCGTGTATGCGGAGATCGCTGCCCAGACACCCGCGAGCATCACCAGTTCTTCGACTGCCGTGACACCTCGGGTCTGGAGCATCCGAGAGTAGCGGTCCCGCATTTCTGGTGCGTCAGGGTGGCCCCTGATATCACCGGGACGGTGAGAGACGTCAGACATACGACTCGCCTCCTTCTGGCGTCATACACGTCTGACCATGCTTGCGGCATCGTGCCGCGGTTTCATTGTGCTCTTATCTGGCCTTTATGTGTAGATCTGTCCGGTAAAGGATCCGCACAGAAAACGGTCCGCGGATGTGCGGGCAACCGCCAAAGGAGGTAACCGTCCGGTGAATAGCCGCTGACGAGATCGCCTGGGGGCGTGGACCGATATGCGGCGATCGGCCCGCCGGGCCGTCCCGGCGTAGCCTGGAAGAGGACTCGGGGTTCTCACGCTCCACCGCCGGGAGGCGGATGATCATGACCGGAATTCTGCGTCGGAGCTTCGACTCCGCGGATGAGACCCGCCCCTTCGAGGAAGGGAAGGGCAGGCTGGACCTGCTCACCACCGAAAGCGGCCCGGTGGGCCGGGCTGTCTTCGAGCCGGGCTGGCAGTGGTCGAAGCACGTCAAGCCGATCGCGGGCACCGACAGTTGCCAGGCGTCCCACGTCGGCTATGTGGTCAGCGGCCAGATGAAGATCGTCATGGACGACGGCGCGTCCGACGAGGTGGGCCCTGGAGACTTCTTCACGGTCACCCCCGGGCATGACGCATGGACACTCGGCGACGAGCCGTGCGTGGTCCTGGACTGGGTCGGCTTCGGCGAATACGCGGCGGCCCAGAGCACCTGACCTCCGAGGCGGGATCGTGAGCCGCCGTCGTGACAGAGCGCCGCCGGACCGGATATCCGCTGATCACAGGGGCGTTGGGCTGTTATCGTCGCCCGCATGCCCGAACTGATCGCCCCCACGGCACGTCTGCACTCCTCCTGGCTCGAAGCTCATGCCGAGTGGAGTCCCGGTGCCCACCAGGATGGTTCCGGTATGCGGCTGGCGCTGGACAGCGCCTTCGCGATTCCCGAGGTCTTCGCCGCGTGGGTGGGGCGGCTGCGCGAACAGTCCGATCCCACGCGGCCGCTCGCCGAGGGCTGGGTCCACGCCACTCATTGGTGGATCGTCGAGGACGGGGCGTACATGGGCGCCATCGACCTGCGGCATGAACTCAACGACTTCCTGCTGCGGGCCGGCGGCCACATCGGCTACAGCATCCGCCCCTCCGCCCGCCGCCGGGGACTCGCCACCTGGGCCCTGGGCGCGGTCCTCCCCGAGGCTCGCGCCCTGGGGCTCGACCGTGTCCTCGTGACGTGCGACGACGACAACATCGCCTCGGCGCGCACGATCGAGCGCAACGGCGGCGTTCTGGAGGACGTCCGCGAGACGGAACTCGGCCTCAAGCGGCGCTACTGGATCGCGCTGTGAGCGGCGGGTACGAGGACGGGGCCCGCGAAGAGAGCGCCCGGGGCGCCGGGCCGAGCGAGGTCACCGATGCCGCCGGGGCTGCCGCTGAGAACGCTCGGTTCGCGGACCCGACTGACGGCACCGACGTCACCGGGGCCGCCGCCGAGACGCGTCATACTGCCGAGAACGCTCGGGCCGCCGAGCCGACCGACGTCACCGATGCCGCCGGGGCCCCCGAGGCCGGTGACGCCGCCGATGCTGCCGAGAACGCTCGGGTCGCCGCGCCGACCGATGTCACGGACGCCGCCGGGGGTGCCGCCGAGACCGGTGACGCCGCCGAGGTCTCCCAGGCCGTCGCGGCTGAGCTGCGGCTCATAGACCCGGCGGTCCGCAGCTCCCGGTCGCTCGCCGCCGAACTCCTCGACCCGGAGTTCGTCGAGGTCGGCGCCTCCGGCCGCCGCTGGACGTACGAGGCCATGCTCGCCGCGCTGCCCGAGATGGCCGGTGCGACGGAGCTTGGCCCGCGCTACGAGCCCTCGGCCATGACCGGAGTCGTCCTGGCGCCGGGTCTCGTCCATCTGACCTACGAGACGGTCATCGACGGGCGCCGCGCCCGTCGCAGTTCGCTGTGGCGCCGCGCAGAGGACGGCACCGGATGGCGTATGTACTACCACCAGGCGACGCCGGTACCCGAAGGCGTCGCCGACCCGTCGTAGCACCATCGCCGACCGGCCGGAGGACCGTACGTCAGCCGTAGGCGTCGGTCATGCAGTCGGCGGCGCACGCGCCGCGCTCGTACTGGCGTCGCAGGGCCGCGGCGGCCCGTGGCCGTTCGACGTCCACTTGCCCGTAGTGGTCCCGGGCCACCCGCACGACGTCCTCGACCGTGACGATGGCCGGCTCGCCCGGGGTGACCGCCTCGCGCGCGGAGGCGATCGCCGCGTCGGCCGCGCGCAGCAGGGCCCGGGCGGAGGCCCGCTCGGCCACCGCTCGCGCCCGCTTGGGGGACAACGGCCTGACGGCGCGCCCCTTCCAGGCGGCACCCGCCACCATCAAGGCCGCGCCCGCGGCCAGGATGAAGATTCCGACCGCCGCCTCGGAGCCGATCCTCACTGCCCCGCCCCTCCCGTCGACTCGCTCGCAAGGCGGTCTACCCGAGGGCGCGGGGGTGTGACACACGGCTTCGTTGATTCACCCGGCGAGTGACACGTGTCACCATTCACTTCCGAGCATTGACGACCCCTGGCGAGGGCCGGACGCTGGGGGCGCCCCTCGCCCTAAGCCCGCCGCCCGAAACTCACTGCCGCCGCCCCGAAGCCCGCCGCCCGTCAGGAAGGCACGCTCATGTCCGCCCCGCTCTCTCCGCGCCCTCCAGGGGCACAGCCGGCCCGCCCGTCGCGGCCGGGCGACGCCGCCCCTGTCGTCGACACGACGCACGGCCCGGTGCGTGGAGACCGCCGCGCCGACGGCAGCGTGCGCTTTCTCGGAATCCCTTACGCCCAGCCGCCCATCGGCGACCTCCGGTTCGCGGCGCCCGTACCGCCCGAGCCCTGGATGGAGCCCCTCGACGCCACCGCCTACGGGCCGACCGCCCAGCGCCGCCCCTTCGCCGAGGTCACCACCATCCCCGAACCGTCCGTCCCGGGCGCCGGCGTGCTCAACCTGAACGTCTTCACCCCCGCCACCACCCCCGCGTCGCGCCTGCCGGTCCTCGTCTGGATCCACGGCGGTGGGTACGTCGCCGGTTCGGCGGCCAGCCCCTGGTACGACGGGTCCTCCTTCAACCGGGACGGCGTCGTCCTGGTCTCCCTCGGCTACCGGCTCGGGATCGAGGGCTTCCTGCACCTCGACGACGCGCCGGACAACCGCGGAGTCCTCGACTGGATCGCCGCCCTGGAGTGGGTCAGGGACAACATCGCCCGCTTCGGCGGCGACCCGGCCGAGGTCACCGTCGCCGGGCAGTCGGCGGGCGGCGGCGCCGTACAGACACTGCTGGCCGTGCCCGCAGCCCGGGGGCTCTTCCGCGGCGCGCTCTCCGTCTCCGGTGCGGTGATGCGGCCCGACGGCCCCGAGGTCGCCCGTGCGGCCTCGCGCCTCTTCACAGCCCGTACCGGAGTTCCCGCCTCCGCCGCCGCGCTGCGCGGCCTGGGCGACGACGAATTCCTCGACCTCCAGAGCCGCCTGGGGGAGCCGGGCCCCGACCGTGCCGGGCTGCCGCCGCTGCTGTCCCTGGGCCCCTTCGCGGACGGCGAGGTGATCCCGGAGCCGGTCCTCGACGCGCTCACCTCGGGCGATGCCGGCGTGGACGTGCCGCTGATGCTGGGGTTCACCGCGCACGAGTTCAACGCCATCCCGGCTCCGGGACCCGACGGGCCGCCCGTGCCGGAGCTGCTCGGCGCCCTGGGCCTCGACGCGGACGGGGTGGCGTCCTTCACCGCCGCGTACGCCAAGGGCGATCCTGCCCGACTGTTCGGGCAGGCGCTCACCGACACCACCTTCCGCGCGCCGTCCCTCGCCGTCGCCGACGCCCGCGCGGAACGTCAACGACCCACGTGGCTTTACGAGTTCGGCTGGCGGTCACCCGTCAACGGCATGGCCTTCCACTGTCTCGACCTGCCGTTCGGGTTCGACCTGCTCGACGCCGAAGGCGTCAGGGCGGCTGCGGGCGACGCACCGCCGCGGGCGCTCGCCGACGCGATGCACCGGGCCTGGGTCTCCTTCGTGCGTGACCAGGATCCTGGGGAGGAGTGGCCGCGCTACACGGCCGAGGGCCGCGCCACGATGGTCTGGGACGCCGAGCCGCGCGTCGAGCACGACCCGCTGAGGCAGGTCCGCGAGATCTGGCTGTCCTGACCCGTTCACGCCTTTGGGCCGGGGACGCCGAGCCGACCGGACGGGCCCCGGTGACGGCCGGCCGTCACCGGGGCCCGGAACTCCGGGGATCGGACCTCATCAGGACTCCGTTCCGCCGAGTGCTTCGATGATCGCCTGGGAGAAGGGCTCCAGATCGCCCGGCTTGCGCGAGGTGATCAGCTTGAAGCCCTCGGACGAGTCGACGACCACCTGCCGGTCCACCCACGTCCCGCCCGCGTTGGTCACATCCGTCCGCAAGGACGCGTACGAGGTCAGCTCCCGACCCTTGACCAGGCCGCTCTCGACGAGCAGCCAAGGACCGTGGCAGATCGCCGCCACCGTCTTGCCGGCCTCGGCGAACGACGTCACCAGCTCGCACGCCGCTTCGTCCATCCGGAGATGGTCGGCGTTGATGGTGCCGCCGGGCACGACCACCGCGTCGAACCGGTCGGCCGACATCTCGCCGTACGTCGTGTCCGGTCGCACGCTGTCACCGGGCTTCCGGTCGGCCACCAGGGTCTGCACGGTCTCCGGCCTCTGAGCCGCCACGGTGACCCGCGCCCCCGCCTCGCGCAGGGCCGCCACGGGCTTCTTCAGCTCGTCCTGCTCCGTGCCGTAGTTCGTCGTCATGACGAGCACGTGCTTGCCTTCGAGGGTCACGGTCGTCTCCTCCCAGTCGTCGGCGTCCGCGTCACTCCCTGCGTGTCACCACGAGCCGCGATCCCAAACCGGGACGCATCGGCAGTGGGTCGTCAGCCGGCCCGGAAGCCGACCGTGCCGTCCGGCAGGACCGCCTCCACGGTGGCTCCGTGTTCCACGGTCCTGCTCACCGTGCAGTGCTTCTCGTGCGTCAGCCGAACGCCCCGTGCGAAGACCTCGGCGGCTCGCGGATTGCTCTGCGGAAGCTCGAACTCGTAGCTGACCCTGATCCGGCCCACCCGCCCGTCGTCCTCCGGGCCCGAGACCGACTCCACCACGATCCGGAGGTCGTCATGGTCCACCGCTCGCGCCGTACGGTCGATCACCAGACCGCCGCAGCCGCCCATCGCCGCGAGGAGCAGCTCGACCGGTGTGAACGACGGCTGGGTGGAGTCGTCGTCCGCCGCACCGATCCGGACCTCGGCGCCACGGTCGTTGCGGGCGGTCCAGTCGCGGTAGCCGTTGCGGACGGTCTCGATGCGGTAGTCGGCCATGACTTCGGTGCTCCTTCGTCCGGCGGTGCGGTCGACCGCCCACGCAACCGCACCGTACCCGGCCTCACCAGGGGACGCGCCGGTCCGTCGCACGCCGCGGAGTGGGTACCACCGTACGGAGTTCGCCTCCGACGTCGGCCGCGCGGACGGCGCCGCCACCCTCCCGTACGGAGGAGACGGCGGCGTCCGGGTCCGTGCCGACCGTCCGCCCCCCGCGGTCCGTCTGGAGCGCGACCAGTCGTCGACCGTGCCATCGGGCCGCCGCCAGGCGCGCCGTCGGTCGAAGTCCCTTCCGCGCGAGCCCTGTTCGCGAACCTCCGAGGATCTTCGACGGCGCTGGACTGAGTAGGTGCGGATACGTGAAGTGAGTACGGCGTCCGATACCCGGCCACGGCGCGCGCTGGTCGAATAAGGATCATGACCTCGGACCCCCGGCGCAACCGCCGTATGCAGCACGTCACGACCACCGGCTCGGCGCTGGCCGTGGCGCTCTTCCCCCTGGTCGTCGGCGTCCTGCTCGCGAAGACGGTGGGAGCCGATCCGATGGCGCCGGTCAACGCCCTGATCACCAGCGGCGGCCAGCGTGCCCGGCTCTCCCGTTCCCAGCTGCGCACCTGCGGCGGCCGGGCACTGCGCACGGCGGGCGCCGGCGTCCGGACCGTGCGGTCGGTCCGGTCGGTCCGGCCCGGGCGGGTGGCGGGCGCGGCGCGTGTCGTACGCGCCGGCCGCGCGTAGCAGCCGCCGTGAAGCCTTCCGCCCGCCATGGGCCTGGTGGCCGGGCGGAAGGCATGCGGGGGTGTTCTCTGCGGAACGGGTCAGCCGGTCGGTAGGCCCAGCCCGTAGTACCGGACGTGGTAACCGTCCACGTACTCGGCCTCGCCGCCGACGATCAGATCGGTCGGATCGCTCACTCCCGCCGCCCTGGCCGTCGCCACGAGCATCTCCGCGAGTGCGCGGCCCTTCGGTTCGCCGGGGCCGCCCGCGTCCACGCGCCACACCGGATCGTCGTCGCTCCAGATCGACGCCGTACTCGGGTGCTGGGCGACCGTGCCCCAGCCGAGTGCGGCCGGATCGACGCCGTCCGGGGCGAAGCAGCCGATCGAAAGCCGGTCGCCGCACGTCACGTCGAAGAGGATGGGCGAGCCATGGCCGGTGCGCCCGTAGAACGGCATCCCGATGCTTATGCCGAGGGCGGTGGCCTCTGCGGGCAGCGCCCCCAGGAAGTTGTCCAGCGACCGGGTGACCGTCTCCCAGCTCTGTGCCGTCCAGCCGCCGGGAAAGCCGAGGCCGGCGTTGGACCGGTCACGATTGCTGCCGAAGAAGCCGCTGATCGAGTGCTCCTCGCCGATGCCCTGACGCCAGAACCAGTTCTCCGCCGGGTCGGTGGGCTGCAGGACCAGCTCCGGCCCCGATGTCCCGGCGCGCAGTTCCAGGGTGTCCGGCCGGCCGCGCCAGCGTGTGAAGGGGGCGCCCCAGAGCGGCCCGCTGTCGTAGAAGGGGCCCATGTCGCCGTGCGAACCCATGACGGACGGCTTGCCCAGCGCCGTGGTCAATTCCTCCCTGGCGGCGCGGAAGGCGGCGGCCTGTGCCGCGGCGTCCGGTGCGGCGGTCGCCACCGGGACCGCGAGCTCGACGTACGACTCGCCCTCGACGTAACGCTCCTCGTACGTGCCGACCGGGCGCAGGCGGGCGTCGCCCGAGGACCGGCCGGTGATCAGGACGGCATGGTCCGCCGTGCCGCTCCAGGCCCAGCCGAGCTCGGCCGCCAAGGCCCGCACCCCGTCCGGCGTCCAGCCGCCGGTGTCCGCCGCGACGAGTCGCCGGGCGAGATCCGCGATGGATTGTTCTTCTGTGCTTCCCCGTTGTCCGTTCATGCGCTCATCGTGCCGCACCCCAGGTCGGACCGATTCCGCGGGGTGTACGGGGCGGAGGCGCGGACCGCGGGGAGGGACCGCACGGCTGCACCGGCGTCAGGAAGCCGCGCGGACACGGTGGTTGACCCCCTGGGCGAGGTCAGCCCGGATCCGGGACGTCCTTGAGCCGGCCGGTCACCACCAGGTTGCCGTCCGGGGTGCGCCGTGCGAGGTCGCCCGTGCGGAAGTAGCCGTCGGTGGTGAAGGAGTGGCAGTTGTGGTCGGACGCCCGGTAGTAGCCCCGCAGGGTGTACGGACCGCGGGCGAGGAGTTCGCCGGGCTCCCCGTCGGGCACGTCCTTGCCGTCGACGTCGACGATGCGGATCTCATCGTCGGGCGAGAGCGGGCGGCCCCGCGTGGTGAGCACGGCCTCGTCCGGGTCGGCGGGCCGGGTGAGAGTGAGCAGCCCCTCAGGCATGGCGAAGACCTGCTGCAGGCGACAGCCCAGCTCGGGGCCGATCCGTTCGGCGGTCGCCCGGTGCAAGGGCGCGCCGCCGATCTGTACGAGACGCAGACTGCTCACGTCGGCCTGGACCGTGGGAAGTACGTCGAGCCAGAGCTCGGCGACGGCTGGGGCCAGTGACGTGACGGTGACCCGCTCGCGTTCGATGACCGCGAGGCATTCGGCCGGTCCCGGGTCCTCGGCCAGGACCACGGTGCCGCCGACGGAGAGAGTGCCGACGATGCCGGGGCAGCCGAAGGTGAAGGTGGAACCGGCGGGCAGCGCGGCGAGATACACGTCGTTCTCGGTGAGCGCCACCAACTCGGCGGCGGCCCGCGCCTGGTAGGCGTAGTCGTTGTGGGTACGCGGTACGAGCTGGGGCGCCGCGGTGGTGTCGCCGGAGAGCAGGAAGAACGCCACCTGGTCGGCCCTTTGCGCGAGCGCGGGCCCGGGCGGGGCGTCGATGGACCCCAGCGGGGAGTAGTGGCAGCCCGACGGGTCGGTCGTCAGGCCGCCGGCCGGGGACGAGGCGCCCGGCGCCTCAAGGGTGAACACCCGCCGCAGGAAGGGCCATCGGGCCGCGATGTCCGCGGCCATCGCCGTGTGGTCGAAGCCCTCGTACGTGGAGGGACCGATATAGCCGACGGCCTGGGTGAGCCGCACGAGGTGGGACACCTCGGCCGCGCGGTGCGAGAGGAGGCAGAACACGGGGACCGCGCCGGCGCGCATCAGCGCGAACACGGTGACGACGAACTCGGGAACGTTCGGCAGCTGGACGACGACCCGTTGCCCGGGCCGGAGGCCGCGCAGCCGGAACCCGGCGGCCATGCGGTCCACGCGCCGGTTCAGGTTCGCGTACGTGACGCGGGTGTCACCGTGCACGAGCGCGGTCCGCGGTCCGTACTGCAGGGCCCAGCCGCGCAGCAGGTTGCCCAGCGTATGGCCACGCCAGTGCCCGGCCGCCCAGTAGCGGTCGACGAACTCCTCGGGCCAGGGGGTGCAGCCGTCGAGCATGGATGCCATTCGCTTCCTTCTGTGCCGGCTTCTGAACCCGAAGCCGTGCGGGGCGCGTTTCACCGTGCAGGACGGGGCGGCGGCGCTCTCGGGCGCGGAGGCCACC
Organism: Streptomyces sp. NPDC006551; assembly: GCF_040611675.1. NCBI lineage: Bacteria > Bacillati > Actinomycetota > Actinomycetes > Kitasatosporales > Streptomycetaceae > Streptomyces > Streptomyces sp. NPDC006551. The sequence continues at coordinate 63,849 of NZ_JBEXOT010000030.1, read as the reverse complement.
ACCAGGACGGGTTCCCCGGCATCGCCCTTGCTCGACGCCGGGGAGTGACCCCCGCCGTCTTGACCTTGGCGATCCAAACCGTCAACGCCCCTCATACGCAATGTGCTTTCCCGACCACGGGCGCCGCGTTCCATCAGCGGAACGTCCGAGAAGCACCGCTGACCAGGAGGAACAGGCTCGATCCACCGTGCCCGAGTGCCACTGAACAACGTCAGTGGTGGGACTGCCCTTAGACGTCGTCTCAACTGGCGGGAGCGTTAGGTTGGGTGCCGTGATGGCGATGGTGGAGCGTCTGGTGCCGGACGCTTCATGGGAGTTGTTCCAGCGGGTGGTGCCGGTCGCTCCGGTGAGGCAGCAGGGTGGGGGCCGACGTCGGTATGGGGACCGGCAGGTGCTGGCGGCCATAGTGTTCGTGGCCACGACAGGCTGCACGTGGCGGCAGCTGCCGCCGGGCTTCGGCCCGTCTGGGCCGACCGCGCACCGCCGCTTCACCGAGTGGAGCCGGGCCCGTGTGTGGGGCAAACTCCACCGCCTGGTCCTGGACGAACTCGGCGCCAGAGGCAAGCTGGACTGGTCGCGGTGCGCCATCGACTCGGTGAACATGCGCGCGACGAAAGGGGGGACTTGACGGGTCCGAATCCCGTAGATCGCGGTAAGAAGGGTTCAAAGATTCACTTGATCACCGAGCGGACCGGTCTGCCCCTCTCGATCGGTATCTCCGCCGCGAACACGCACGACAGCCAGGGACTTGAACCCCTGGTACGGGGCATACCTCCCATCCGTTCCCGGCGCGGGCCCCGCCGTCGGCGGCCCGCCAAGCTCCATGGAGACAAGGGCTACGACTACGACCACCTGCGGAAATAGCTCCGCTTGCGCAACATCATCCCGCGCGTCGCCCGCAGAGGCATCGAGTCCTCCCAGAAGCTGGGCCGCCACCGGTGGACCGTGTAGCGAACGGTGGCGTGGCTATCTGGGTGCCGTCGCCTGCACCGCCGCTACGAGCGTAAGGCCGAGCATTTCCTGGCCTTCGCCGGTATCGCGGCCACCCTGATCTGCTTCCGCCGACTTGGCGGCTGAGCCGTCCCCTATGATCTCGATCATGGGCAACTTCTCCTGAGCGGGCCGCGACGGTCCACAGACATTCGCCCGGCAGGTGCCGGGCTCCGTCAGCGTGCCCGCACGCTCACCTCAGGAGACACGACCACACCATGTCCGTTCACTCTGCCCGTTCCGCTCTGGACGACCGCATCGCACGCCTGAGACAGCTGGCCCACACCGACACCCGGCTGGAGGGCGTACTGCTCTACGGCTCGTGGACCGTGGGCGAGGCCGACGCACATTCCGACATCGAGGCATACCTCTACATCCAGGACGACCGCCTCGCCGACTTCGACGGCCCCGGCTTCCTGGCACAGCTCGCACCGCTCCAGCTCTCCTACACCAACATGTACGGCATCCTCGCCGTCGTCTTCGACGACCTGATGCGCGGCGAGTTTCACCTCACCCCCGCCGGTCCCGGCATCGACGAAGTCCCCACCTGGCAAGGCATGGTGCACCTACCCCGCCCCGACGACGCCGTTCTGCTCGACCGCACCGGTCGGCTCATCCAGGCGGCCCGGCAACTGGCCACCTTCCAGCCGCCCGAGCCGGTGACCACCGCCCAGCAGCTCACCGACGAGCTGACCAACTGGACGCTCATGCTCGCCCACGTACTGGCCCGCGGAGAGATCGCCCGCGCCCACGCCCTGCTGCACACCGTCATCGCGCCCCAGCAACTGCAGCTCTGCCGCCTGCTGCGCAACAGCACAGCACACTGGCTCACCCCCAGCCGCGCGCTCGAACAGGACCTGCCCGACACCGACCGTCATCGCTACGTCGCCACCACGGCTGCCGCCCGTGACCAGGACGTGCGCACGGCGGCACGCAACAGCTGGCGTTGGAGCCGCGACCTGGCCGCTGAGGCCGCCGACCGCTGGGCCATTCGCCTGCCGCACGAACTCCACGAACAAATCAGCAGCCGCCTGAACGGCCCTCGCTGACCACATCCGGCTGGGGCCACCGGACTCATCCGGTGGCCCCAGCCTGGCGGCCCCGGCCCCCCACAACGCAAATTGAGATCACCTCTTAGCCGCGGAACGCCTCGGGGCGTTCGGGCGAGGCCTCGGCGAGGGCCCGCGTCACGGCCTCGATTCCGCCGCGCAGGCCGTAGACCGGGGTGTCCGGCTGCTGGCGCCAGGAGTCGTCGATGCCGCCCGCGTCGACGGTGTCGAAGCCGAGTTCGTCGATCAGGTCGCGTACGGCCTTCTTAGCCGCCTCGTCGTCGCCCGCCACCGGAAGCGCGATCCGCTCGGGGTCGCCGGCCGGGCGCGGCTTGTCGAGGAGGTCGTCGGCGTAGGTGCCGTTGAAGGCCTTGATGACGCGGTGCCCGAGATGCTGTTCGGTCCAGCGGCTCTCGGTCAGGCCGTCGTCCTCGATGGCGGCGATGCGGCCGTCGCGCTGCCGCGGGTAGTAGTTGCCGGTGTCGATGACGGCGAAGCCGTCCGCCGCGCCGTCGAAGAGGCCGGAGGGGAGGTCGGGGACGGCCTTGAGCGGGACGGTGACGACGACGATCTCGGCGCCGCGCGCCGCCTCGGAGACGGGTACGGGCGTCGCTCCGGTCTCCTCGGCGAGCGCGGTGAGGGTGTGCGGGCCGCGGGAGTTGGCGACGGAGACGTCGTGACCGAGTGCGGTGAGCCGGCGGGTGAGGTTGCCGCCGATGTTCCCCGCGCCGATGATGCCGATCTTCATGGAGCTTCCTTCCGAACCGTGCGGCGAAGTGCCACGGCATGCCAGAACCATGAGCCGCCTGCGCCTATTCCCCCGTTCCGCCCTGCGCGGCGTGAGGGCTTGGCGGGGCAGAGGTGAAGCATGTGCCGTTCCGGCGCCGCCGGGACGGCACATGCGCGATGATCACCCGACTTCCGTTTCCTGGCCCCACGCTTCCCGACCTCACGCTTCCCGACCTCACGCTTCCGGACTTCACGCTTCTTCGAGAGGGCAGCCGATGACAGCACGCGACGACGCGCCCGAGCCCCCGCACCAGGAGTCCGCGCCCCGCGCCATGGGCCGGCGTCGATTCCTCGGTTACGTACTGGCGGCACCGACCCTGACCGTCGCCGCGCAACTCGGCGAAGCGGCGCTCGCGCCCCCGACCGCAACCGCGGCGGTGTCCACCGTCGTCCCGACACCGCCCTCGCCGTCCGAGATCTACGACCTCAACGACATGCTCACCCATGCCGCACTGCCCACCGCGCACCTGATCACCATCCGGATCGAATCCGACGGCACGGCCTGCTTCGCCCTGCCCCGGGCCGAGGTGGGGCAGGGCGTCACCACCTCCTCCGCGATGCTGATAGCCGAGGAGCTCGACCTGCCCCTCGACAAGGTGCGCGTCACGCTCGCCGACGCACGGCCGGAGCTCCTCTTCAACCAGCTCACCGGCGGTTCCAACACGACGATCTCCACCTTCACCCCCATCCGGGTCGCCGCCGCCGTCGCCCGGGACCGGCTGCTGCGGGCCGCCGCCCTGGAGCTGGGCGAGGTCGTCGGCTCGCTCACCGCCAAGGCCGGAGCGATCGTCTCCTCGACGACCGGGAAGAGCCTCACGTACGGCGAGCTGGCCGCGAAGGCGGCGTCCCTCACCGGCGAGCGGGTCCGGGTCACCCTCAAGGAGACCTCCGACTTCCGGGTCATCGGGACCGCGCAGCGCCGGATCGACGCCCTGGCGGCGGTGACGGGACGCAAGACGTTCGCGATGGATGTACAGGTGCCCGGCGCGCTGCCCACGATGGTGTGCAGACCGCCGACGATCAACGGCACGGTCCGCTCGGTCGAGAACCTCGACGAGGTCCGCGCCATGCCCGGCATCACCGACGTCGTACGGATCTCCACGGGAGTCGCCGTCCGCGGCCGCACCTTCGGGCAGTGCGTCGACGCCGTCCGTGCCCTGAAGGTCACGTGGGGGCCCGGCACCGCCGAAGGGGCGTCGGACGCGACCGTCCTGCGCGAGCTGCGCGCGGCGGAACTGCCTCTGGTCGTACCCCCGTTGCCGCTCCTCACCAAGGCCGTCGACGCCCGCTTCACGTTCCACTTCGCCAGCAACAGCGCCCTGGAGACCAACTGCGCCGTCGCGGACGTACGGCAGGACTCGGCCGAGATCTGGGCGAGCCTGAAGTCGCCGATCGTCGCCCAGGAGCAGATCGCCCTCCAGCTCGGCCTGCCGGCCACCGCCGTGAAGGTCCATGTCACCGAGGGGGGCGGGTCGTTCGGCCGGAGACTCTTCCACGACGCGGCCCGCGAGGCCGCCGAGACCTCCCGGGCCATGGGCAAGCCCGTCAAACTGATGTGGCACCGGACCGACGACTTCCGTCAGGGCCGTACGCATCCGATGTCCACCTCCCGGGTGCGCGCCACGTACACGCTCGGAGAGGTGCTGACGTACGAGCAGCGCCACACCTCCGTCGCCACCGACTTCGGACACGGGCTCGGCGAGATCATCACCTCCGAGGCGGCCCGGCTCCCCGTCGCCGACCTCACGTTCTCCGAGACGATCTTCCAGCTCACCCAGCAGAGCCCCTACCACTTCGGCGCCACCACCATGCTGCTGAGCGAGACCGACAAGGGCTTCAACACCGGCTCCATGCGGAACATCTACTCGCCCAACGTCCGCTGCGCGCAGGAGCTGGTCGTCGACGAACTGGCGAAGCGGATGGGCCAGGACGCCTACGCGTTCCGCCGCCGGCACCTCAAGGAGGAGCGGGCCAGGGCCGTGCTCGACAAGGTCGCGCAGGCAGGCGACTGGGGTCGGACCATGCCCGCGGGCACCGCCCAGGGGATCGCGGTCCACCCCGAGTACCACGCCTTCCTCGCCGTACTCGCCGAGATCGACTGCCAGCCCGCGACGACCGGGCGGGAGATCCCCGACGCGTACACCGGCCCGCGCGTCACGAAGGTCGTCTGTGCCGTGGACGTCGGTCTCGCCGTCAACCCCCGTGGACTCGAGGCCCAGATGATGGGCGGCATCATCGACGGCATCGCCGTGACGCTCACCTCCGGCCTGCACCTGCGCGACGGGCACTTCCTGGAGGGCAGCTGGGACAACTACTTCTACACCCGGCAGTGGAACACCCCGCCCGAGCTCGAGATCATCGTCATGCCGCCGACCACGGACCGGCCGGGCGGCGCGGGGGAGCTGGCCGTCGCGGGCGCGATGGCCGCCGTCGCCTGCGCCTACGGCCGGGCCACCGGCACCATGCCGACGACCTTCCCCGTCAACCACACCGAGCCGCTCGGCTTCGAGCCGCTGCCCACCACCCCGCCGATCCCCGCCTCGCCGACCGACGGCCTCGGCCGCGCCTTCTAGCAGACCAGGAGCCCCCGTGCCGCATCACACCTTCATACTCAACGGCAAGGCCGTCACGGCGGAGGTCGAGGACGACGTCCGGCTGCTGTGGGTCCTCAGGGACGTCCTCGGTGTCACCGGGCCGAAGTACGGCTGCGGACTCGGCGTCTGTCAGGCGTGCACCAGCCACATCAACGGCAAGGCGTTCAACCCCTGCTCCGTCCCGGTCAAGGACATCGGCCCCACCGACGAGATCACCACCATCGAGGGCCTGCCGGCCACCGTCGGCCAGGACCTCCATCCCATGCAGGAGGCATGGCTCGATCTCGACGTCGCCCAGTGCGGCTACTGCCAGCCCGGCCAGATCATGACCGCGGTCGCCAAGGTCCGCCGGGCGCGGGAGGCCGGGCGGGAGATCGACGAGGCCGACCTGGACGAGATCCGCAACATCTGCCGCTGCGGCACCTACAACCGTATCCGTGAGGCGATCGTGGCCGGAGCGCGCCGCATGCCGTGACGCCCGGCGGTGACGCCGGGACGCGAGCCCCGACCGGCCCGTCACCCACAACCTCCCCGCCACCGTGGAGATCTCCACGCCCAACGTCTACGCCGACCAGATCGAGTACACGCACCGGCACCTCGCACGGCGCGACAGCGTCATCCTCTCCGTGCGCCCCCACAACGACCGGGGTACGGGCGTCGCCTGTGCCGAAATCGCCGTCCTGGCCGGCGCCCAGCGCGTCGAGGGCTGTCTCTTCGGCAACCGCCGCGCACCCGCCACCGTCCACGTCATCCACCACCTGGAGGAACTTCCCGCGGCCACCACGCACGCACTGCTCTTGAGTGGCGGACGGACGCCGGCCCAGGGCGAGGTCCGGGACGTTCTCACGCCGGAAGCGGTCAGCGCCTGCTTCGGTCTGCCGCTGGCGCTGGAGCGTAACGACGGGCGCTGGAACGTCCGGGTCCGCTCCGCCGCCACGCCGGCCGGCTGACGGACACCCGGACTTGTTCCGCACCGACTCTTGTGGCGGAAGCGACAACTGCTTACTTTCGAGTAACTCGCTTTTTCCGCAAGGTCGTCGGCGGCCCGGCCGTCTCCTGGAAGGAACCCGGATGTCTGCTCACCGTACGGGTCGCGGCGCGCGCCGCCTCCTGCTCGGCTCCCTCGCCGCCGTCCTCGCGATCACCGCCGGCAACGGCGGAACCGTGGCCGCGGCTCCGAGCGACCAGGGCGCCGCCGGCCTGCGGGAGGTGATGTTCGTGGGCAACAACTGGGACGGCACCGCCGACGTCATCCGCTCCACCGGCGACTTCCGGCGGATCGGCCGCGTCAATGTGATCCCCGACCGCGAGCAGCGGATGTGGGAGATCGGCCTCAACCCCGTCAAGCTGGCCTACTTCCTCGGCATCCGGCAGGGCCCCGGCGAGGGGCACGACCAGTTCGTCGACGACATGTACGCCACACCGGACGGTTCCGCCATGGTCGTCTCCCGCCCCAGCTTCGCCGACGTCGTCTCCCTCGACCTGCGTACGGGAGCGATCAACTGGCGCTTCCCCGTATCGGGGTTCCGCTCCGACCACATGGCGGTCTCGCCCGACGGCACCCGCGTCGCCGTCTCCGCCTCCACCTCCAACACCGTGCACGTCCTCGACATCGTCACCGGCGAGGAGGTCGGCTCGTTCGCCACCGGCGACAAGCCGCACGAGAACGTCTTCAGCGCCGACGGCCGGTACCTCTGGAACATGTCCATCGGCGAAGTCACCACCGCCCTGGACGAGCCGTGGCTCGACTGGACCAAGGGGGACCGTCGCATCACCGTCGTCGACGCCCGCACCTTCGAGCCCGTACGGGTCGTCGACATGCGTGCCCGGCTCGACGCCTTCGGCCGTAAGGACCTCTCCGACGCCGTACGGCCGGTGGCCTTCACCCCGGACGAGTCCACGCTCTACTTCCAAGTCTCCTTCTTCAACGGATTCGTCGAGTACGACGTCGTCGCCGACCGGATCACCCGCGTCAAGGAACTCCCCAAGAACCCCGCGACCGACCCGGACCGCACCACCTGGGTCAACGACTCCCGCCACCACGGCATGTCGATGAGCCCGGACGGCGAGCGGCTCTGCGTCGCCGGCACCATGGACGACTACGCCACGGTCGTCGACCGGGCGACCCTCCAGGAAGGGCCGCTGGTCGAGGCGTCCAAGCCCTACTGGGCGACCGTCAGCGGGGACGGCCGCTCCTGCGTCATCTCCGAGAGCGGCGCGGACCGGGTGACGGCCATCGACTTCGCCACCGGCCGCAAGGTCGCCACCGTCGCCGTCGGCGATCACCCGCAGCGAGTCCGGCTCGCCCGGGTACCCGCCGACTGGAGCGGCCCCGCCGCGGGCCCGTCCACGGGCTGACCGGCCCCTGCCCGGCGCACGGAGGCGCACGGGTGCGTGAGGGCGCGACCGAGGTGTACGAGAGGCGGCGAGGGGAAGCCTCCCCGCCGTGAACCAGGACGAGCCGACACGGCCGACACACGAGCCCCAGCTGCGCAGGACGTCGTTCACACCCGAGGACGAGGCGAGACACCGGCAGGACTTCCTGGCCGGCACGGTGTTCGTCGCCGCGGCCGGGATCATGTCGGCGGGCGACGGACCGGGCCTCGAAACGCTGGACCCGCTGTTCGTCGTCTACGTCCACGAGGACGAGCGGACCTTCGGCGTCATACCGCAGCTCCGAGAGGCGTTCGCGATCCTCGACGAGGCCGGAGCCGCGGACACGTACGGCCGGCTGGAGGTCGCCACCGGCTGGTCCGGCATGGGGGGCCACGACCCGCTGCTCAAGCTGCACCTGCGGTTCCTCGGCCCCCGCCCCGCGGCTGGATCGGCCCAACTGGTTCTCCCCGGCAGGCGGTACGCGACGGTGTGGCAGCACATCGTCGACGGCGGGCTGATCGGCATCAGCTCCCAGGAGAGGATGGAGCGAGCCGTCGGCGGTCCCGACGCGTCCTTCGCCGACGGGATCGACGCCTGCGTCCTGCTCGCGACCGGAACCTCACCCGTCCTCGACCAGTTCATCGACGGCTACGGCTGGCCCCGCCGCGCGCGGTCGGCGCCCCACTGACCGGTCGGAGGCCGGCGAGGGAGTGTCTTCGAATGATCTCGCATGGTGGCTCACGGTGTCGTGATACGCCGCCGTGAACCCCCTGAAGTCAAGTCGGAGTTCGTCCCGCCGCTGGTTGTCAGCCTTTGCCGCGAGGGTGACCGCATCAAGACCTACGCCCGACCGAACATCGCGGCGGGCGCTTCCTGAACGAACGCCACTGGAACGCCGACATCCAATCCCGTTCAAACATTGAAGCTTGGACAGGCATGGCTTCTGACCTGCGCCTATCGTGAAATACATGGACGGCTACGGAAGCAGCACGGGCCGGTCCGAGAGTGACACGGCCTCCACCCCTCTCCTCATCGCAAGCCCGCGCGAGTGTACGCAGGGCATGCCCCTCGAGATCCACGGGACAGGATGGCAGAGCTGGCCGGTTCTGCTGACGATCGACGGGCAGGCGGTCATGGCCGATCGCATGCTGCAAGGGCTGACCGTGCCCTTCACCGGTCCGGACGGGGCCCGACCCGAGACGGACGGGACGGGGAAGACGTACCCGTCGGCGCAGACGTACGAGCCGCTGGACGGGCAGGGCCACCGGAACAACGGCGAGGCGATCCGACCGGACGGCACGGGAACCTTCCTCTGCCGGCTCTCGACTCTCCGGCTGGAACCGGGCGAGCACCGCATCACGGCGACGTACGCGCAGAACGGAACCGCGTACGAGCAGAACGGCCACCAGCCCGACGCCCACACGGCTGTGGTGGTCAGGGCACGCACGGAAGCCCGCGGGGGCGAGGCTCCTCCGACGGACCACGAAGAGGAGCAAGGGGCCGCCGGTGAGACGCGGGAGGAAGGTGACAGCCCCTTCGAGCGCGAGCGGTACCACTGGGAGCGCCGCTTCGGTCACCTCGGGCGCATCCCGGACGGCGTCCGGGAAACGCAGATCTCACACGTCCGAGCCCTCCGTGAGCGCCGCGACCGGCTCGAGGAGGCCCTGCGCGTCACGGCCGAGCAGGACCGGCTCGAAATGGTCCGGTCGGCGCCAGTGCCGGGCGGGACCAACTGGACGCCCGTAGGGCCTGGCCCGTTGGTGTACACCGGCACCGGTTACAGCGGCCGCGCCCTCGCGATCGCCATCGACCCCACCGACACGAACACGATGTACCTCGGCACGGCGAACGGCGGCGTGTGGAAGAGCACGGACCGAGGGCTGACCTGGACCCCGAAGTCGGACTTCCAGCGCAGCCTGGCGATCAGTGCCCTGGCCATCGACCCCGGCAACCACCTGCACATCGTCGCGGGGACAGGGGAGATGCGGGCCTCCCACGACACGTACTACGGCAACGGTCTGCTGAGTTCCCTCGACGGCGGCGACACCTGGACCGAGCTGGGGTTCAATGTCTTCGACCGGGACGAGATCACCCGCCTGGTCTTCGACCCGACGGACACCACGGGCAAGCGGCTGCTGCTGTCGTCCAGCATCGGAGTCTGCGAGAGCACCGACGGCGGTGTGAACTGGACGGTGCGGACCCCCGGCCTGTTCAGCGACATGGTGGCGCTCAGGGTCCCGGGGCCGACGGGAACCGTGAAGGTCATCGCCGCCTACTTCGGCCAGGGCCTGATGACCAGCACCCGAACCAACGGGACGTGGTCCACCTGGACGGCCATCAGCAGCCCGGCGCTGCCCACAGCCGGCACCTTCGATCGCGTGGCGATGGCTCAGCAGGCGGGGGACCCCGATGTGGCTCTCGCCCTGTTCGCCACGTTCCCCGGCTTTGCGGGCCTGGCCAGGACGACGGACGGAGGGACCACCTGGTCGGCAGTCCCGATGCGTCTCAACCACCCGGCGCTGTCCCGGACATCCGTGAGCGCGGGGCACATCCACTCCTTCACGGTGCCCGCCTCCGACATGTCCGCGCCGACGGCCCCCCATACGTACACGAGCACCACGGGCGGGACGACGCCGGGCCATACTCACACCGTCTCGTTCACGGCGCAGCAGTTCGCGCGTCTGGCCGGTGGTGGATCGGTGAGCCTCACCACCGACAACGACGCCACGGGCCACACCCACACGGTCGGCTTCTCCTTCACCGCCATGAGCTACTACGCCCTCCACGTGGCGGTGCACCCGACCGACCCCAACATCCTGTTCGTGGCCGAGCGAGACCTGTGGCGCTCCACCACGGGCGGCGGCGTCTTCGAGCCCGTCCCGAACGTCCACGCCGACCACCACGCCTTCGTCTTCGATCCGGTCAACACGGCGACCTGCTGGGACGCCAACGACGGCGGCATCCAGACTTCCACCGACACGGGCATGACGTGGAACCATCGCAACCGCGACCTGGCCACGCTGCAGTTCCACTCGATCGCCCTGCACCCCGACTGGGAGAACGTGATGCTGGGCGGCACCCAGGACAACGGCGTCCAGCGGTACGCCGGAACTCCGGCATGGACGGTGTCCGCCTTCGGGGACGGCGGATTCACGGCCATCGATCCGTCGAAGCCGACTCGGATGTATCAGGAGTACACCAACGAGACCATCTACCGGTCGGACAACGCCGGTGCTTCGTGGATGCTGAAGAACAGCGGGATCTCCGGCCGTGTCCAGTTCTACGCTCCGTTCGCGCTCGACCCGACCACCCCCACGACCTGCTACTTCGGCGGCGACCAACTGTGGCGCAGCGCGAACAGCGCGGACACGTGGTCGAGTGTCTCGGCCGGGCCCGGCCAGGCGATCACGGCCATCGCCGTCCATCCGGCCGACAGCGACACCGTATACGCCGGAACGGAGGGCGGGCGGGTCTACCGGTACCGGCGCACGGGAGCGACCTGGAACCCCGCGGACGTGACGCGCACCGATCTGACGGGGCCGTCCCTGCCGCTGGTGTGCATCTCGGACATCGCCGTCGACCCCGCGGGTACCGTCTGGGTGGCGATCGCAGGCCTCCTCGACACTGAGGAGCCCGGCGAGTTCAGCAACGACCACGTCTACCGGCGGGCCGCGACCGACACCGTCTGGACCTCCCGTTCCAACGGCCTGGCACAGGCCAATCCCATCAACACGATCGTCATCGACCCGGCGAACGGCAACCGGCTCTTCTGCGGCGGTGACATCGGTGTGTTCCGGACCGAAGACGCCGGCCTGACCTGGCTCCCGTGGGACCAGGGCCTGCCCAACGTGCCGGTGTTCGACCTCGCCCTCCACGCCAAGCGCCGGCTGCTGCGCGCTGCCACGCACGGCCGGAGCGTCTGGGAGCGGCCCGTCGACGCGGGGCAGACCGGAATGGTCGACCTGTACCTGCGCGACACCGTGCTCGACTCCGGGCGGGTCCAGCCGTCCCCGTCGGGCGTCGCAGACCCCTTCGACCCCAGCCCCACACCGGGCACGATGTGGTGGTGGCAGAGCCCCGACATCCTCGTGGACGCCCCGGAGCCCGACTACCAGACCGCCAGCCCGGTCGGAGACTACGTCGCCCTGACCCAGATCGCCCACCGCACGGCGCGAAGGGCACGCACGAACCGCTTCTACCTCCAGGTGCACAACCGGGGCGTGAGCGCGGCGACGAACGTCCGCGTGCGAGCCTTCCTCGCCGACGCATCCGCCATCCTGCCGGCCTTGCCCCCGGACTTCTGGTCCAACGGCAAGCCCTTCGTCGGCGACCCCACGGCCACGGCGTACACGCCCCTCGGCCCGACCAGGACGTTCACCAGGCTGGAGGCGGGGGAACCGGGCGTTGCCGAGTGGGACTTCCTCATCCCGTCCACAGCGGCCGCACACTCGTGTGTCCTGGCCGTCGCCACCTGCGACGAGGACCCCATCCAGGCCGCCCAGATCTTCGACGTGGGGACGCTGGTGACCTCGAAGAAGCACGCCGCGCTGAAGAACCTCCAGGTCGAGGACGCGGTTCCCGGCGGTGTCACCCCGTCCAAAGCGTTCATCATCCTGCTCAACAACCTCAAGCAGACGGCCCAGGCATTCACCGTGCGGTTCGACTGGGCGAGCCTGCCCGAGGGGACGCGGCTGTACATCGCCTTCGAGAAGCTCGGGAACGCCCAGGGGCCGCAGCCCGGCCATGGAGTGGAGCCGCTCGACAACGCGGACCAGATCCTTCCCGCCACGTTCACCGACCGCAACGGACAGGTGCGCAAGTTCGATTTCGCGCGCTCATTCGTGATGAAACCCGACGAGCACCGCAAGAACGAGCTGAAAGGCGTGCACATCGACCCTGATCGCGGCTCGCGCGGGCTGGCCGTCAACGTCCGGCTGCCCGAAGGCGCGGCGGACCGCCCCGTGGAGTTCCACGTCCTCCAGGAGTTCCAGAACAAGCCGCTGGGCGGCAGCACCTACGTCGTCCGGCCCGCCCACCCCGAGCGCGCGCAGCGGAAGTACCCCCAGACCGACGACGGCCGTCCCGATGCATGATCGTTCCCGCCGACTCGGCTCCCCGTACCGCCCGGGGCGGTGGAGCTGACCGCTCACGGGAACAACCGTTCCTCAGGGGCGAACACCACCAGGAGGCGACCATGCCGCACATGAACCCCATCAACCACCGGGTCAAGCACACCTCGACCATCCCGGCGAACTTCGGCGACGAGATCGAACTCTTCGTACGGGAATACAAGGGCGCCGGATCCGGCGGCACCCCAAAGCCGGTCCTCATGCTCCACGGCAGGAGCACTCCGGCCCTGCCCGGCTTCGACCTCGTGCTCCCTCCGGCGGGCGGCTCCCCGCACCCGGACACCAGCTACAGCTGGGCGCAGGCCCTGGCGGGCAAGGGCTACGACGTCTACATCATGGACCTCCAGGGATCAGGGCTCTCTCACCGGCCGGAAATGCACGACCCGTGCAACGCCAACCCGGCCCAGCGGGGCCTGCTGAAGGTCAATCCCGGTACGGAGGACTGCGACCCGGAAGCGAACTACGCGCACCAACTGGGCAACTCCAAGAGCGAATGGGACGAGCTGGGCACAGTCGTCACGTTCATCAGGGGGCGGTGCAACAACGAGAAGGTCGCGTTCATCGGTTGGTCCGCGGCCGCGTTCGTCATGGGCCCGTACGCGCTGCAGAATCCCGGGAACGTGGCGAGCTTGTTCCTTCTCGCGCCCATGTTCCCCCCGAACGGCCGGTGGTCGACGAACACCGGTGCGCCCTTCGCGCCGCCTCCCGGAACGCCCCTGCCCACGCAGCCCGAGTCCAATCCTCCGGCGGTCTTCGGCTTCCCGATGAACCTGACCAGCAAGGCAGGACTCCAAGCCAACATCACTGACAAGGAGCTGGCCGAACACGTGTGGCAGGCCATCATGGACTGCGACAGCATCGGCCAGAAGTGGGGCGGCACCACCGCAGGGGAACCTGAGGGCGTGATGCGGTGGCGCAACTCCTACTGGTGGGGCTGGAACACGAGCACCGTGCCGCATGGATCCAAGCTCGGCAACGCCGTACCGGTGTGCATCGTCTACGGAGACCAGGACAGAACGGCCAACACACCGCAGGAGATGGGGCCGGTGCTGCACTTCTCCGTCCCGAAGCTCTACAAGGCGATCCCGGGCGCCGACAAGCTGATGCTCCGTGTCGAGGGCTGGGACCACAACCCGGTCTGGGAACGTCGGCCGGCCCAGGTGCTGCAACACATGTCCTGGAAGTGGCTCCAGGGCAAGAAGGTGTACGGCGTCGAGAGCGGAAGCTGGGTCATGGACGCTGATGGCGTGCTGGCGGAAGTGGAGTGAGGCCCCTGGCCGCAGAGGACACGCAGGGCCGGGCGACACCAGTCTCCGGCGTGAGGCGAGGCAGACGGGCGATCGCACGCACCGGACGCCGCGGGCCCCGCCCTTCGGGCGGACGGCGATGCTTCGCGGACACTCCTCAGTCGGTGTCGGTGGCCGCCACGACCGCGACGCGGCGGCGGCTCGGGTCGAGTACCGCGAACGCCACGTCGGACAGGTCCCCGTGGAACCAGCGGCCCGCTCCACGCCGCACGGCCAGCCGCAGCCAGCGGTGTTCGGCCGCCAGACGTACAGCCTCGTGGTGGGGGACGGCGGGATCCAGATCCATCAGGGCGTACAGTCCGCGCCACGCCAGCAGCCTGCTGTACGCGCCCTGCTGCCCCTCGCCCCACAGACCGCCCGAGAACGGGGCGACGAACAGATCACCCGCCACGTCGTCGGCGGTGGTGTGTCCGGCCGCGAGAGTGTCCGGGGCCAGGCCCTCCAGGCATCCGATCCTCAGTGACGTCAGCAGCGCGGAGTTGAAGTCGGCGGGGTCGAGCGGCCGGGGCAGGGTGAAGAAGTGTGCCTGGGACGCCCCCAATGCGGCGAAGGGAGCCAGGGCCGCCTCGGTGCGCGGCTCGTCCGGCGTCTCGCGCGCCTCCGCTCCCGCCGCCGCTCCGGCCGGGGTCGACGGTATTTCCGGGTAGCGGTCACGCAACTGCTCCGGGGTGAACGAGCCGAGCGACGTCCCCTGCGTGCAGCCACGTTCGAGCATCGCGTGCTCGAAGTACAAGGAGGCCAGGGGCAGCCAGGAGAGCGGATGCCCCAGTTCGCGCAGCCGCGAGCCGTACGTCACGTACGGCTCGTCGCGCAGCCCCCAGCGCAGGGCCATCTCCTGGAGGAGGCAGGCGTGGAACTCCGTCTCCGGATCGTCGGACCGCTCGGGCGGCCGCTCGAAGTGCGGCCGGAGCGCGGCCGAACTCGGTCGCCGTACCAACTCCCAGGCAATGCGCCGCGTCAGCGACCGGGCCCCCGGCGCGTCGCCGAGGCGGGCCGCGTGCTCCCCGAGTCGTACCGCCCAGTCCGTGGCGGCCTGTGAGCGGTGCCCGGTCAGGAACTCGGCGACCCGCACGACGTCGTGGGCGTACAGCGATCCGGCGGCGCCGGCCGCCTCGATGGCCAAGGTGTGCAGGCGCTCGGGGTCGGTGACCGCGTAGACCCGCAGCGACGCGTCGTCGGGAAGGGCGGCGGTGTCGGACATGGGTTTCAGCCTACGGCGGCGTTCCGCGCCGGCCCCGGGCGCCCCCGGCCGACCGTCCCGCCCACGCTCCGTCCGCCACGCTCGCCGTCCGTCCCGCCCGCCGTCTATCGTGCCCGCATGGACATGAACGACCCTCAGGACGTAGGTGCGATGTTCGGCGCGATGATGCTGGGCGGCACGGTCGGTGAGGAGCCGCCCGCCCCCGACTCGCCGCTCGGCCGCGTGCTCGCCTTCGTCGAGGAGTACGGCGAGGACGCCCTCACACCCGAGCACTTCGACGCCGCCCGCGCGGGGCGCCCACTGCTGCCCTGAGGCGCCGCGAGCGGCCACGGATCCCCTTCGGGGACGGCTGTGGCCGCTCGCACCGCTCAGACGGCCGGGGGAACCCGCGACGGGCGACCCGAACCCCGGGTCAGCGAGTGACCGGCGATCCCGGCCAGCGCGCCGAGCGCTCCACCCACCGCCGTCCAGATCCAGCGGTCGGACCACCAGCCGGACGACCAGCCGCCCTCGGGCGCCCGTGCCTCGACCGCCGACGGCGCCGACGCGTCCGCTTCGGCCGCCTCCTCCGTCGTGGCACCGGGCACCAGCGGGGCGGCCAGGGAGCCGCCGCCCGCGTAGGCGCCGCCCTTCTCCGCGGATACCGCCCCGACCCGCGCCGTGAACGGCTGACCGAGATCCTCCTCCGGAAGACCGGTCACCGTCAGCCGTACGTAATAGCTGCCGGGCAGCGGATCGTCGTCCCAGGTCTCGGCCCAGGGGCGGACCGTGCGCAAGGTGCAGGACAGCTCCACGGAAGCGGCCTCCTTCTCCGCGGCCCTGGACTGCGTCCCGTACACGCACGGCTGCCGGCGGCGCAGACCGTCGTAGACGTCGATCCGCCACGTGGAGGAACCGTGCCGGGCGGCAGGCTCGGGCAACGTGACCGCGGCCGTCACCGTGGGGCGCTGCCCGCTGTCCGCCGGGAAAACCCAGTAGAGGTAGTCGCCCGTGGAGGCCTCGGCGACGGCCCGCTGTCCCTGCCGGAACGCGGCGGCGGTACGGAACGTGGTGCCGGCCTCCGTCGGCCCGTCCTCGGCCGTCGGTGCCGACGCGCTCGCGCTGGGGGAGGGGGAGTCGGCCTGGGCGCCACCGGCCGCGCCGAGCAGTCCGGCGCCGGCCAGCAGGACGGCGGTCAGCGTGCTTACGGTACGCATCAGTTGGTCCTCCAGACGGCGACGCGCCAGCGGGACAGCCAGCCCCACAGCAGACCGCCCACGAAACCGGCCAGTACCAGCACGCCGAGCAGCCACCAGCCGCGGCCGAGGCCGAAGGCGGCCACGTCGGACGCCTCGTCGGGCGCGTCGACCAGGTCGACGGCGAGCTCGATCGGCATGCCGGGCGTCGTCTTCACCGAAGGCGGCGCGGAGAAGGAATTGCTGACCTGGAGACAGACGGTCTCCGCGGCCGGCTTGGCGTCCCCGTCGATGTCGTCGAGCGGGCGCTTGGGATAACGCAGACCGGTCGAGATCACGTCCGTCCGCCCGTCGCCGGCCTCGGCGCCTCGGACGATCTCGCGTCCGCGCACGGTCACCGCGCGCAGCAGGACGCCGTAGTCGTTGTTCACCGCGCGGTCGGCCGAGACGCTCACCGAGGCCCGCAGCTCCTGTCCGGGAAGCACGTCCACCCGGTACCAGCGGTGCTGGCCGAAGGTCTCGCGGTCGGTGTACAGGCCGGGCTCGAGCTGCGGGGCGTCGGCGCACCGCGCGGCGCCCTCGGTGGCGACCGGGGTCACCACCGGGTCCGCCGCGCGGTCGACCAACTGCCGTACACGCTTGGAGAGTTCCTCCGTGTGCCGGACGGAGGTGTAGGTGCCGCCGGTCGCTTCCGCGATGCAGGTGAGCTGCTGCCGGATCTTGGCGTTCGGCACCAGGCCCAGGGTGTCGATGGTGAGGTGGATGCCCTTGGCGGCGATGTCACGCGCCACCTCGCAGGGGTCGAGCGGGGCGCAGGTGTCCTCCCCGTCCGTGATGAGCACGATCCGCCGGGTGGCCTCACCGCCCTTGAGGTCCTCGGCGGCGCCCAGCAGGGCGGGACCGATCGGCGTCCAGCCGGTGGGCGCCAGCGTGGCGACCGCCGCCTTGGCCTCGGTCCGGTCGAGCGGGCCGACCGGGTAGAGCTGCCGGGTGTCCTCGCAGCCCTTCTTGCGGTCCTCTCCCGGATAGTCGGCGCCGAGAGTGCGTATGCCGAGCTGCACTTCCTCGGGCACCGCGTCGAGCACTTCGTTGAAGGCCTGCTTGGCGGCCGCCATGCGGGACTGACCGTCGATGTCGCGTGCCCGCATCGAGCCGCTGACGTCGAGCACCAGCTCGACCTTGGGGGATTCCGCGGCCGCCGGTTCGTCGGCGGCCGCACCTGCCGGGAGGAGGCCGACGGCCAGGGCGGCGAGCAGCGCGCACGCCCCGGTCGCCAGCCGTTTTCTCGTGATCATCTGCCGGATCGTAGGGATGATCGTCCGACAATCCAAAACGGTGCGGAGAGGCTCGGGTGCGTCAGCTCACGGTGACCGCCGTGTCGTCGACGACGAACGAGGTCTGGAGCGTGGAGCCTTCGCTTCCGGTGAACTTGAGGGTGACCGTCTGTCCCGCGTATCCGGCCAGGCTGAAGTCGCGCTGGACGTAGCCGCCGGACGCGTTCAGATTGGAGTACGTCGCGAGCGTGGACAGCACCGTACCGGCGCTGTTCAGCACCTGCACCTTGAGCTGGTCGTACGCCGTGGTCGTCGTGGTCTCGGCCGTGTCGATGCGCAGATGGAAGCCGAACGTGGCCGAGGTGCACCCCGCCGGGATGGTGACCGACTGGGCGAGCGTGTCGGTGCGGGCGGAGCCGTAGCCGTTGAGCCATGCCTTGTACGTGCCCGTACGGGCGGGCCGGCCGCTGTCGTCGGTGATGACGCCGCTGGTGGCCGACCAGCCCGTCGCGCCCGACTCGAACCCGGGGTTGGCGAGCAGCTGGCCTGCCGTGCAGGTCCCGCCGACCCCGCCGCCGGTGGCGTCGGAGAGCCAGTCGGTGGCGTTGAGGGCGAGCGGCGCGTTCGTGCCTGCGGTGTCGTTCCAGCCGTCGTACAGCTTGTTCCCGGACTGACCGGTGCCGTCGTCGATCGGCGAGCTGTCGCCCCAGACGGCCACCCTGCCGCTGCCGAAGGTGCTCGTGGCGAAGAAGGCTCCGGTGTTGCCGGAGTAACCGGTGCGGTAGACGAGGCCCTTGACGGAGGGGTTGGCGGCGGGCTTGAGCGTGACCGTCGTGCCGCTGCGGATGATGCTGCCCGTGACCTTCCCGAAGGAGCCGTTGAGCACCGGGTCGGTCGTGTCGGCGACGGCCCGGGGGTTGTCGGTCTGGACGGTGCCGGTGTCGACGGTGAAGCCGAACGGATCGGTGTTGTCGACCCCGTTGTTCGCCATCAGGTCGTTGATGATCTCGACGGCGTCGTAGCCGTCGTTGTTGCGGTCGGCGCCGGTGTGGTCGGCGACGAGGAAGAGCCCGCCGCCGTCCTGCACGAACCTCATCAGCGCGGTCTTCTCGCTCGTGCTGAGCAGGGTGTTCGGTTCGGGCAGGACGAAGGTGTCGAAGTTCCGCAGGTCGAGCGGCGAGGTCGTGCCGTACGTGATGCTGTTGCCCGGCGGGAGCGTCTTGAGCGCGTACCTGCCGGTCCGCTGCAGCGCCACGCCCCAGGCGGAGACGGCTCCGGTCCAGTCGGTCTCGGCCGTGGGAGTCGCGTCCTGGGTGAGCGGGTCGGGCTGGCCCGTGCCGATGATCCAGTCGGCGTTTCCGGCGGTCTCGGCCTTCGAGTTGTCGAAGAGCACGCGCTTCGGCGTCTCCGCGGCGGGGGCGGCGGTCGAGGCCGCGGCCGGGATCGCCGGGGCGAGGGGAGTGACCGTCGCGGCGAGCAGGGCACCGAAGAAGGTGAACGTGGCGAGTGGGCGCGGGGACCTTCTGAGTCCGGGCATCCTTCGAACCTCCGTGAGGCGAGGGGATGAGGGCATGAGGGCGGAGGGGGAGGCGGTTCGGGCGAGCGGGGGGTATGCGGGGGTGCGTGTGCGGGGGGTGCGGGCGCCACTCTGCGCGCGTAGAACGTCGTCGGCCGTACGGCTGAACCACGCGCGCCTGAACCGTACATGACCAGAAAGCGCTGTGGAATGCCGCACTCCGCCGCCCCTGTGACAAGGTCGGGGCCTACCGCCGTCGGTCACCGCCGCGAGGCGAAGGGAAGCCTGACGTGAGCCTCACCGTGAACCTGTGGCGCCGACGACTCGGCCATGTACCGGAGTCGGTCTGGCACACCACCGAGCTGCGCGTGCTCATCCTCGCGGACAACGAACTGACCGCGCTCCCCCGTGAGATCGGACGGCTGACGCGGTTGCGCACGCTGGACCTCGGTCACAACGCCCTCACCGAACTCCCCGAGGAACTGGGCGACCTGACGGGGCTGAGCGATTGCCTCTATCTGCACGACAACAGGCTGACCCGACTCCCCGCGAGTCTGGGCCGGCTGAAGAGCCTGCGTTACCTGAACGTCGGCGAGAATCCGCTGGCCGCTCTCCCCGACACCCTCGGCGACATGGCCGGACTGGTCGAACTGCGCGCGCAGCACTGCGGGCTGACCTCGTTGCCCGACTCCGTCGGCGACCTCGCCGACCTTCGCGAGCTGTGGCTGCGCGGCAACGACCTCGGCCACCTGCCGGACACGGTCGGCGGCCTGTGCGAGCTGCGCCACCTGGATCTGCGGGAGAACGCGTTGACCGAGGTGCCCGGCTCCCTGTCCCGTCTGCCGCTGCTGCGCCACATCGACCTGCGGAGCAATCGGCTCGACCGGCTGCCGGAGTGGCTCGCGGGGATGCCGTCGTTGGAGAAGCTGGACCTGCGGTGGAACGAGATCGACCCCGAACTGCCGCTCGTGGCGGAGCTGCGTCACCGAGGCTGCGTCGTCCTGACCTGAGCCCCGGTCGGGCGTGCGCGTCCTCGTCCACGTCCCCTCGTCCGGGCCGGCGGCGGCTTCGGCGTTCCCTCGTCCGGTCGGCATCCGGGCCGGCGTCCTCGTCCCCTCGTCCGCGTCGGCGTCCTGTCCTCGTCCTCGTCCGAGCCTCGTCGGTCGGCCGCTCAGAACCGCACCCGCGCCGCGACGGGCAGATGATCGCTCCCGGTGTCCGGCAGCGTCCAGGTCTCGACGACCTTGGCGCCGCGCGCCAGCACATGGTCGATACGGGCCAGCGGCAGCCCGGTCGGCCAGCTGAACGCGAACTCCGCGCGGCTTCCCCGCACCTGCGTGGTCACCGGACGCAGCCCTTGATCGTCCAGGGTCCCGTTGAGGTCGCCGAGAACCAGCACCTTGCCCCCACGCTCGGCCGCGAGCGAGCGGCCGAGCAGAGCGGCGCTCTCGTCGCGCCACCCCGTCGCGTACCCCTCGGTGAGGCGCATCCGCACCGACGGCAGGTGCGCCACATAGGTCGCGATGTCCCCGCCGGGCGCTCGCACGACGGCGCGCAGGCCGCGATCCCAGCCCGGGCCCACCGCCCGGGGCTTGATGTCGACACGGGTGACGTCCTTCAGCGGGTGCTTCGACCACAGCCCCACCGTGCCGACGCTCGCGTGGTGGGGATGCGTCCGGGCGAACGCCGCTCGGTACGCGGGCAGAGCGGCCGGGGTCAGCTCCTCGAGGGCGACGACATCGGGGTCGGCACCGAGGACGGTCCGCGCGACCCGCGAGGGGCTCGTGTTCTCGTCGCTGACGTTGTGCTGCACGAGCGTCATGTCGTACGTGTCCGGCTCCCGAGGCAGCAGGGCCTCGCGGAACACGCCCGCCCAGACGGCCGCGACCACCAGACAGGCGACCACGGCGACGCCCGAGCGGCGGACCACCCCCAGGACGAGCCCGACGGGCACCGCGAGGCCCAGCCACGGCAGGAAGGTCTCCAGCAGGCTGACGGGACGACCCGGCAGGCGGGGGAGCGAGGAGTGGAGCAGCAGGACGCAACCGAGCACGGCCATCACCGCCGCGGTGACCAGCCCACGGCGCCGCCGCGCCCCCGGAGCCGCGGTCCGCTCTGCCAAGGCCGTGCCGTCCTCTCCGGTGCCCCCGTCCACGGCGCGGGGCGTGTGCGCCGATCACAGGGACGCCGGAGGCGGCGATCCGGTTGCGGCGGGTCAGCCGGCGCGCGGCTCCAGGGCCGGCACCCCGAGGGGCCGCTCACCCCCCTCTAATTCGCTGTCGGCCCGGGGTTCCCGTACATGACAATGAGTCACCACGAACCAGGAGGAACCCATGAGCCAGGGCACCCTGACTCTTCACCGTCTGCTGCCGCCCGAGGAACTGACGGCCGCACTCGACGCCGGGCACGTCACGCGCAAGGCGCACCCCGAGCTGCCTCTGTCGATCTACACCTACACACGGTCGTGCCAGTACGAGCGGATCTGGAACAGGGTGACCACGCGCTGCCGCGGGCTCGTCGCCGACGACGTCACCGGGGAGATCGTCGCCCTGCCCCTGCCGAAGTTCTTCAACCTCGGCGAGCACGAGGCCGGACAGCCCTACGCGCCCGCGCTGCCCGACGAGCCGTTCGAGGTCTACGACAAGGTCGACGGCAGCCTCGCGGTGGTCTTCCACTACGCGGGCCGGTGGCGGGTCGCCTCCAAGGGTTCGTTCATCAGCGCGCAGGCGACCTGGGCGCAGCGCCGGCTCGACCGCACCGACACGGCGGCGCTGGTCCCCGGGGTGACCTACCTCGCGGAGATCCTCTACCCGCGGAATCGTATCGTCGTCGACTACGGCGACCGCCGGGACCTCGTACTCCTCGCCGCTTTCGCCGCCGACGGCACCGAGATACCGCTCGCCGACGCCGCCGTCCACTGGCAGGGCATCGGCTCCGTCGTCACGGTGTGGCCCGCCATGGAGATCGACGAGCTGATCAAGATGACGGAGTCGAACACCCTGCCCGGTGGGCGGACGGCCACCGGCATGGACGCCGAAGGGTTCGTGCTGCGCTTCGCCTCCGGCGTACGGGCGAAGGCCAAGCTGTCCGAGTACGTACGGCTCCACAAGGTCCTGACCGGTGTCACCGAACGGGACATCTGGCGCAGCCATGGCATCCAGCGCTTCGCCGGGATGTCCGCCAAGCGGCTCGCCCAGGGCCTGGGTTGTTCGGTCGCCGAGCTCGGCGGCATCAGGGCCTCGGGCGGCCGGCCGCTGGACGCCCTGCTCGAGCAGGTGCCGGACGAGTTCGACGCCTGGGTGCGCGGTGTGATCGCGCGCTTGGAGGACGAGGCGGAGGCGCGGAGTCGCGCCATCGAGGACGCCTACCGGAGCATCGCCCATCTGGCCGCGGACCGGGGCGCGTTCGCCCGTGCCGTACGCGATCTGCGCGATGAGGGCCTCCGGGCGGCGATGTTCCTGCGCCTCGACGGGCGGCCGACCGACCTCGTCGTCTGGCGCGCCGTGCGCCCGGAGGCGACCGATCCCTTCACGACCGACCAGGAGAACTGAGACCGTGCCAGTCGTACATGTCATGACGGGGCTGCCCGCCTCGGGGAAGACGACGGCCGCGCGGGAACTGCAGGCGCGGTCCGAGGGCCGGATGCGGCGCGTCAACCTCGACGACCTGCGGGCCATGCTCGACCTGCCCGCCGCCGAGCGGGGCCGTTCGCACGCGCACGAGCAGACCGTCCTGGGCATCCAGGACGCCGCCGTGCGCGCGGCCGTCGAGGGCGGATTCGACGTCGTGGTCGACAACACGCATCTGACGCCCCACGTTCCCAGGCGTCTGAAGGCGGCGGTGGCCGGCCAGGCCACCTTCGTGGTCCACGACTTCACCGGTGTGCCGGTCGAGGAATGCGTCCGCCGCGACGGCGAACGGGCGCGTCCGGTCGGCGAGGAGATCATCCGCGTCCTCGCCGACAAGCACGCCAAGGCGACCAGGGGCGGCTGGCGGCTGACCGACGCCTGGCTGAACGACCGGCCCTCCGTCGAGCCGTACGTGCCCGATCCGGCGCTGCCGTCCGCGGTGATGTGTGACATCGACGGCACCCTCGCCCTGCGCCGCGACCGGAGCGCGTACGACTTCACCCGCTGCCACCTCGACGTGCTCAACGGATCGGTACGGGACGCCCTGCGGGCCTTCCAGCGTGCCCACCGCGACACGATCGTCCTCCTCTCAGGACGCAGCGAGGACCACCGCGCGATGACGGAGGCCTGGCTCCGGCACCACGAGGTGCCCTACGACGAGCTGTGGATGCGGGCGTCCGGTGACGGCCGCGGCGACGACATCGTCAAGGCCGAACTCTTCGACGCGCATGTCCGCCACCGCTACGCCGTACGCGTCTCCCTGGACGACCGCGACCGCGTCGTCGCGGTGTGGCGCCGCATGGGCCTGCCGACGTGGCAGGTCAACTACGGCAACTTCTAGAGTGCTTCGATTGTTCGTTCGTCAGTTGTTCTCATCATGGTGGGGAGTTGATGTGGTGAAGGGGTGGGGAACCCGCGTCGCGGGGGTGCTGCTCTCGGCGGCGATGGCCGTGGGTCTGTTGGCGCAGCCCGCGGTGGCCACGACGGAGCCGAACGGTTCGCTGGTACGGGGGACGGTCGCGCCGAGAACGGACATACCTCTGGCCGACAGGAAGTCGTGGGAGCTCGTCTCGACGGAGACCGGCCCGGTGGCGGACGGCCGCCGGTCGCACTTCGCCGCGTACAACAGCGCGTTGGAGAAGAGCGTGGCCGTCAAGAACATCGCGGATGTCCTCGGCGGCTCCTCTCCAGGGGTGGAGGGCCGTCCTCTCTGTCACGCGACGAACGCCGCGGGCGCCGAGGGGTTCTGCTGGAGTACGGCTGACGACATGGACAGAACCTGGGTTCCGCAGGGGCTCACGGGTTCGGGAGAGGCCGCCGACAACCAGGAGATCGTGCCGGGACGCCGCGTCGTGGCCACCAGTTGGTCCACCACGACATATCATCCCGTCGGCTACAACGGGATGATGAGGGTCACCTTCGCGGACGTGACCGATCTCGGTGACGTGACGTACTGGCACGCGCTGCTGGTGACGGCGACTTCTGGTTC
The DNA here is from genome assembly GCF_040611675.1 of Streptomyces sp. NPDC006551. Taxonomy (NCBI): domain Bacteria; kingdom Bacillati; phylum Actinomycetota; class Actinomycetes; order Kitasatosporales; family Streptomycetaceae; genus Streptomyces; species Streptomyces sp. NPDC006551. The sequence goes on along the minus strand of NZ_JBEXOT010000030.1, from coordinate 39,331 downwards.
CAGTTTCACCGCGCTGAAGGGGCACGCGGATTCGCTGACCTGGTACAAGAACTACCTATACCTCTCCACTGCCGCCGGACTGGCCGTGTTCGACCTGCGAAAGATCTGGCTCATGACCGGGACGGGCACCGGTGTCGGCATGTCGGGGACGACCTCCTCGGCCGCCGGATACAGGTACGCGTTGCCCCAGGTCGATCGCTTCGAGCACCGGCTTCCCGAGCCGCGGGCCTGCGGGTCGCAGAACATCGACAAGTCTTCCGGTCAGCACTATCCGCCCTGCTTCGCCGGCATCTCGCTGGACACGAGCGGCGCGGTGCCGGCACTCGTGACGACTGAGGTCGGCGAGATACCTACGGCGCAGCAGCAGTCGTTCAACACGGTGAGGACGGTGACGCGTTGGAATCTGAACCCGGAAACCGGCCTTCTCGCCTGGTCTCCCCAGTGGGAAGACCCGAGCAGAATCGATGAGGGGGTCTCCCGGCCCGCGAAGCTGTACACCTCGACGGTGAGCGGCGCACAGGGAATCGCCATGAACCGGGGGCGCTTCGTCATCTCCGCTGCCTGCCCCGGCTTCATCGGAAACGACGCGGAATCGGAGATCGTCAGCTGTCTCTACCACGCCTGGCCGGGAGAGCCGGTGCGTTTGTGGACACGGGTCGGCGTCTATGCCCAGAACCTCTCGTACTGGCCCGGGACCGACGACCTCTGGACGGTCAACGAGAAGATCAACACGACGTCCGGCGAGCGCACCGTCTTCAACATCCCCTGGCCGAAGGCCCCGCTTCCGCTGCGGCCCCTGGTGGGACTTCAAGGCGATCTCAACGGCGACGCCGCACCGGACCTGCTCGCTGTCCGGCCGGACGCGGCCGTCGGGAGCGGGCCCGGCAACGGAAACCTCGTACTCTACGGCGGGGTGAGGGAAGACCCTGCCCACGGCACCCAGGGCGGTTTCGGCCCGCGGACCTCGGTCGGTACCGACTGGAACTCCATCCGGCTCGTTTCGGGTGTGGGCGATCTCGCGAGAGATCCGGCGGGGACACCTTCCTACCCGGACGTCCTCGCCGTCGACAACGCCGGTGACTTGTACCTCTACAAGGGTGTGAGGGGTGGCTTCGACGCCCGCCGAAAGCTGTCGACCGGCTGGGGCATCGTTCAGAAGATGACCGGCGTGGGTGACATCATCGATGACCCCACGACCGCCGAGGACGACGGCCTGCCCGACCTGTTCGCGGTGATGAACGACGGCGAGGCCCGCCTCTACCCCGGTAGGGCCGGGGGTCTCGGCCCCTCGAAGGTGGTCGGCACGAGCTGGGACACCATGCGGCTCGTGTCGGGCGTGGGCGACCTGACGGGCGATGAGGTTCCCGACGTCCTCGCCGTCGACAACGCCGGCGATCTGTTCCTCTACAAGGGTGTGAAGGGCGGCCTCGATGCCCGCGTGAAACTGTCGACCGGCTGGGGCACCGTCCAGACCATGACCGGCGTGGGCCATCTCATGGGAGACGGCCTGCCCGACCTGGTGGCCATGTGGAGCGACGGCACAGCCCATCTCTACCCCGGCAAGTCCGGCGGCCTCGGTCCGAAGAGGACGGTCGACCTGGGCTGGGCGATCTGACCTCACCACGGCCTCCGTGACCCGAGTCCGCCGACGAGGGTGACGGAGGCCGTTCTCGCCGCATGCCCGCCGGAAGGTGCCCACGCTCTTCGGCCCGGCACACGACCCCGGCCCCGCTCGGGTCGATGACGATCGCGTCTACCCTGGAGGTATGGGCACTGACCTGGTCAGACTGTTCCTCAGCGGAGACGTGATGCTCGGCCGGGGAGTCGACCAGATCCTTCCCCACCCCGCCGATCCGGTCCTCCACGAGCAGTACGTGCGCGATGCACGGACCTATGTGGAGCTGGCGGAGGCCGCGAACGGGCCGATTCCCCGCCCCGTGGACTTCGCCTACCCCTGGGGCGACGCCCTCGGCGTCCTCGCCGCCGAGCCACCCGACGTCCGCGTCGTGAACCTCGAGACGGCCGTGACGGCCGACGGCGACGCGGCCCCCGGCAAGCCCATCCACTACCGGCTGCACCCAGCCAACCTGCCCGCCCTCACCGCCGTACGCCCCGACGTGTGCGTCCTGGCCAACAACCACGTACTCGACTACGGCCCCCGCGGCCTCGACGACACCCTCGACGCTCTCGCCGACGCCGGGCTGCGCACGGCCGGAGCGGGCCGGGACGCCGACGAGGCGCGGCGGCCCGCGGTCGTCCGCCTCCCCGGAGGCGGCCGGGTGCTGGTCTTCGCCGTCGGCATGGCCTCCAGCGGCGTCCCGCCCGGCTGGGCCGCCACCCCTGAGCGGAGCGGCGTCCACTACACCGCGGCGCCCAGCGGCGCCGCCGCGGCCCGTCTCAGCGAGCACGTACGGAACGAGAAGGGCCCCGGCGACATCGTCGTCGTCTCCCTCCACTGGGGCTCGAACTGGGGTTACGCGCTCACCTCCGCCGACGTCGCCTTCGCGCACGCCCTGATCGACGGCGGTACGGACATCGTGCACGGGCACTCCTCGCACCATCCCCGGCCGCTGGAGGTGTACCGGGGCAAGCTCGTCCTGCACGGCTGCGGCGACCTGATCAACGACTACGAGGGCATCGCGGGATACGAGCGGTACCGCGACGACCTGCGGCTTGTCCCCATCGTCTCCGTGACCGCCGAGAACGGCGGCCTCCAGGAGGTGCGCATGATCCCCATGCAGGCCCGGCGCATGCGGCTGGAACACGCCTCCGGCCGGGACACGCGGTGGCTCCACGGCGTCCTCGGCCGGATCAGCGGCCCCCGCGGCGCGCGGGTGGACCTGGCCCCGGACGGAACGCTGACCGCTGGGGCCGCCTGACGACGCACGCCCGCGCACCGCTCTCCAGACCAGGGAGACGAGCACACCATGTACTTCACCGACCGCATCGACGCGGGCAGGCAACTCGCCGCCCGACTGGACCACCTCAAGGGCCGTGACGTCGTGGTCCTCGGGCTTCCGCGCGGCGGCGTGCCCGTCGCCGCCCAGGTGGCCGACGCCCTCGGCGCTCCCCTGGACGTCTGTCTCGTACGCAAGCTGGGGGTGCCGTACCAGCCGGAGCTGGCCATGGGTGCCATCGGCGAGGGAGGCGTACGGGTCGTCAACGAGCGGGTACTCCGCGAGACCGGCGTGTCCGACCGTGACATCGCGGGCGTGGAGGAACGCGAGCGCACGGTCCTCGAACAGCGGGCCCAGCGCTATCGCGGGGCCCGGCAGCCGGTACGCCTGGAAGGCCGGACGGTCCTCGTGGTGGACGACGGCCTGGCGACCGGAGCCACGGCGGTCGCCGCCTGCCGCGTGGCCCGGGCCCGGGGCGCCGCCAGGATCGTGCTCGCCGTCCCCGTCGCGCCCTACGGATGGTCCGCCCGGGTCCGGGGGGAGGCGGACGAGACGGTGGCCGTGCACGACCCCGACTTCTTCTACGCGATCGGCCAGTTCTACAGCGACTTCTCCCAGACCGCCGAAGAGGAGGTCCTCGCCTGTCTGGACCGCAACCGCGTCTCGCACGGCACGGCCGTCGATCCTCCCGGCAGGGTCACTCCGGAGGACACGGACGTACACATCCCGATGGGCGCCGTGCGGGTCACGGGACGACTGGTGGTCCCCGAAGGAGCCACCGGGATCGTGCTCTTCGCACACGGCAGCGGCAGCAGCCGGCACAGCCCCCGCAACCGGGCGGTGGCCGACACCCTGAACCGCGCCGGTCTGGGGACGCTCCTCTTCGACCTGCTCGACGAGGAGGAGGCGACCGACCGGGCCAACGTCTTCGACACGGCCCTGCTGGCCGACCGTCTCGCGCGGGCCACGGCCTGGCTCGCGGACCGGCCGGGAAGGGGAGGGCTCCCACGCGGCTACTTCGGCGCCAGCACCGGCGCGGCCGCCGCCCTCTGGGCCGCCGCCGACCCGTCCGCCTCCGTCGCCGCGGTGGTCTCGCGTGGCGGCCGCCCCGACCTCGCGGGCCCCCGGCTCGCCGAGGTCCGCGCCCCCACCCTGCTGATCGTGGGCGGCGCCGACCCGCTGGTCCTCGACCTGAACGAGGAGGCGCGCAGGCAACTGCGCTGCGAGAACCGGCTCGAGGTCGTCCCCGGCTCCGGCCACCTCTTCGAGGAGCCGGGCGCCCTGGAACAGGTCGGCGACCTCGCCGCCGACTGGTTCGCCGGCCACTTCTCGGACGGCGGCCAGGGCGGCTAGGGGGGCGGGAGACATGACGGTGCCGGTCGTGGCCGCGCCGTCCGTACGGCGGGACGCCGTCGCCCCGCCGACCGCCCGTCGGCATACTGACTCCTCCTTGATCACCGCGACACCGCAGGAGGAGCATTGGCCGCCAACTTCAAGACCGTCATCGAGGTGGGCCCGGACCATCTCGACCAGGCCCACGCCATCGACCGGTTGTTCCAGCAGGCGATCGCCCCGGCGACCGTCAACTTCGACTTCGACCACATCAGGGAGGCCGCCGCCGCCATCCCCGACAGCGCCATCGTGAAGATGGTCCGCGGCTGGGGACTCCAGGAGAACGCCCCCGTGATGGTCATGGTGCTCTCCCTGAAGGAGGCCGTACGCCAGGCGCTCCCCGGAGAGTTCGCGGACGCCGCCTTCTGGGGCACCATCGAGAAGGAGCTCGTCCACGCGTTCACCGGCCTCGCCGCCCAGGAGGGCGAGCCGGGACTCTCGTACTACGAAGAGGCGGAGGACCGCACCAGTTACTACCGGGACCTGTTCTTCGCGCTGCAGGACGAGGAGACCGGCGCGTACATGTACGCGATCGCCTTCTGCATCGACGTGACCGTCGGCCTCGGCAAGGCCCGGGTCGGCGCCCTGGAGATCGCGGACGTCGCCCCGTACGCGATCCGCCTCAACGCGATCGTGGTGCGCCAGCGACTGCGGCTCGCGGCCTGACCCGAATCCGGAGGGCGACCACCCGCCCCGGCCCGCCGTCCCGGGCCGGACGAGGACGCCGCCACCGGGGCATCGGCCGGTCGCATGCCCTGGACGGGTGAGTGTGCGGGCCGGGGGACAGAGTCGGACCCGGATCGGGTACGGATCGCTGCGTTGCTTCCCCCCACTTCGGAGGATGCTGTCCCATGCCCGTCCGCAAGGCCGCCGCACGAGCGCTGATGAGCACCCTGTGCGCAGCGCTGCTCCTCGCCGCCTGCACGAACACACCGCCCCCGCCACCCGTCACGGCAGCGGCGGGACCACCCGGCCACCGAGACGCCGCACCCCACGACCGCCCGGCCCCTCCGCGAACGCCGTCCTCGGCCGACCGCATCCCAGGAGTGGGACCGCTCACCCGCGCGCGGGTTCCCGACGGCACCGGGCAGGCCCTCGTCGTTCTGGGAGAGACGGCGGACACCAACCGGGCCACCGCCGTGCTCTACGAACGCGACGAACGGAAACAGTGGCGTCGAGTGGCGGGACCGTGGTCCGCGCACAACGCCCTGCGTGGCTGGACCACCCACCATGTGGCGGACGATCTGCGCACACCGATCGGGGTGTTCCGCATCGGTGACGCCGGCGGGCGACTGCCCGACCCGGGCACGCCGCTGCCGTACGACCAGGACGAGGAGTTCGCTCTCGACGGCACCGGCTTCGCCGGGGAGCCGCTGGAAGGCTCCTTCGACTACGTGATCGCCATCGACTACAACCGCGTCCCCGGTACGACCCCGCTCAACAAGGAACGGCCCCTGGGACTCGGCAGGGGCGGAGGCGTATGGATCCACGTCGACCACGGCGGGCCCACCCAGGCGTGCGTCTCGCTTCCCCGCGACGTCATGCCGCGACTCCTGCGCGCACTGGACCCGCGGAAGGAACCGGTCGTCGTCATGGGCCCGAGGGCGGACATCGCACGCTGAGGGCCGACACCCGTCCGTCGGCCCCGCTCCACCGGAGTACGACATACGAGAGGGGCCCCGGGCGACGGCCCGGAGCCCCTCTCGGACGCGGCGCCGGAGAGATCAGTAGGGGCCGTTGACGTTGTCGATGGAGCCGTAGCGGTCGGCGGCGTAGTTGCACGCGGCCGTGATGTTGGCGACCGGGTCGAAGAGGTCCATCGACGTACCGGGCACGTGGTAGGCGAGGAAGGTCGGCTCGATCACCTGGAGCAGGCCCTTCGAAGGAGTGCCCTTGGCGGCGTTGGAGTCCCAGAGGTTGATCGCCTGCGGGTTGCCCGAGGACTCGCGCATGATGTTGCGGTGGATGCCGTCGTACGTGCCGGGGATGCCGTACCGGGCCATGACGTCCAGAGACTCCCGGATCCAGCCGTCGAGGTCGTTGGTGTACTGCTGGGCCGCGGCGGGTGCGGCCGGCGCAGCCGCCTTGGCCGCCGTCGACGGCCGGCCGGGGGCGGCGCTCCGCTCCTGGGAGCGGCTGGCGCGGTCGGTGGTGGACGGCGCGGCCTTCTTGGGCTCTGCCTCGGCCTTCGGCCCTGCCTTCGCCTTCTGCTGTGCCTTCGCCTTTGTCTTCGGCTGCGCCTCGGGTGCGCCCGCCGACTGCTTGCGAATCGTCAGTTCGAGACCAGGGTGAATAAGTGACGGGTTGTCACCCACGGCACTGCGGTTGATCCGGTACAGGACTTTCCAGCCGCCCCGGACACCCTGCTCGTCCGCGATCACTGAAAGGGAGTCACCGGGCGCCACCGTGTACTTCTTGGCGGCGGTTCCGGGTGCTGCGGGAAGCGTTTCTTTGATCTTTTCCACGGTCCTCGCGGCGGTCTTCTCCGCCGCGATTCCGGTGGGAGCGCCGGCCGCCTTCGCGGGAGTGGCGTGGGCGGCGGCGGTCGCGACCAGGGGCAGGGCCAGTGCGGCGCCGCCCGCGCCCGCCAGGGCGATGCCCCGGGTCAGGGGGCGTGGCTTGGGGCGCCGGTGCTTACCGTGTGCAGGCATGATGAGTTCCTCTCCGGCGCCTGCGGGGTGAGCTGTCGGGTTCGGGCTGGAGATGCCCGGCCGCACGCGTGCGACTTCACCCCGATCCGATCCGGATTTCCGAACCGGAGAGAAAAGTGGGTCCCCCGCTCCTGCCGACGGGTGAATAGGTGGTCTTTCGGACGGTGGCAGGATTCGGCGATCCGTCCGAATGCAGGTGACCGTAGGCGAGAAATGTCGCCGAAAACAAGTCTTCCGGTCCTCAGGAATTCCGGAATGCGGCGGCCGTGTGTGACGCCGCCCTCGGTACGGGGCCCGGAGGTGCCGAACTCCCTTTGTGGGAAGGCTGCCGGGCGGGGTGAAGGCGGTTCCATCGAACGGTCGTGATTCACGTCACCCGACGGCTGATATCGCCCTTAACAGGAAATTACCCCCGGTGAGGAGAATCGAAAGGAAAACGAATAACATCCCGCAGTGTCCCTTTTGATGGTTTATTTCCTGCGAGGATGGCTGCCTTGCGGTGCAAGGTAGTGAGTGACTATCATGCACCGCATGACAAAGGAGCTGCCGGGCGCCGGTGACCAGCGGCGCAGCCAGCTTCTGCGCGGAGTGCTCGACCTATGCCTGCTCGCGCTGATCGCCGAACGGCCCCGATACGGCTTCGAGTTCGTCGAGGCGCTCACGGACAGCGGGCTGGAGCTGGTCAGCGAGGGCAGCATCTATCCGCTGCTGTCCCGGATGGAGCGGGCCGGACTCGTCGAGTCGTTCCGTGCGCCGTCGTCCAGCGGAGGCGCTCCCCGGAAGTACTACCGGCTGACCGGGGCGGGCCGAACCGAACTGGACCGAGGGCGGACCGTCTGGCGCACGTTCGCCGCGCAGGCCGGCCGCGTCCTGACCGACACCGACGAACCGACGGGGGAAAGACAACATGACAACTGAGCGGATACTCGCGGTCTGCCGCAGCAACTGGGAGTACCGGGGCATCGACGACGCCGCCGTCCGCGACATGCTCGCCGAGCTCTCCGCCCACCTCCAGGACGCGGAGGCCGCCGGACGCGCACCACAGGACGTCGTCGGCGAGGACGTCAAGGCGTTCGCCGCCTCCTGGGCCCGGGCGCGCAGGCCGCTGCACCACCGCGTCCTGCGGATGGGCGCGATGATCCTTTTCGTCGCGGGCCTGCTCCTGCTGGTCGCGCACCTCGCCCGCTGGGCGCCGGCGGTGGACATCACCCCGGGGCGCCTGGCCTTCTGGCTCGGCATCACGGTGGTCATCGTCGTCCTGGAACTGCGCCGTGGCTCCCTCGGCCTGGGCAAGAGCTGGCTCGTGGCACACGTCGTCGGCCTGCCGATCCTCCTGCTCACCGACGCGCTCGCGGGCGACGCCCCGCTCTTCCGCCTGCCGCTGTGGGGCACGGTGCTGCTGACGCTGCCGGGACTCGCGTACGCCGTCGCGGAGGCGCGCGCCGGGAAGCGCGGGCCCGTCCTCACCGCCGACCAGACCTGACGCGCCCTCACCGACGACCGCGTCCGAGACGCGATCCGCCTCGACCGGACCCCACGCCGCCTGCCTCGGCCGAGGCAGGGCACCGGGCGGGGCGCCGGCCGAGGCAGGGCGGTTCGGTACCGCGAGCCCGGCCGTGTCGCCGCAGGTGAAAGCGTGATTATCGGTTTGCCGGGCTCCGCTCGCCGTGGGAGCCTGTGCTGCCGCGCGGACGGACCGACGGCGAACGGAGGGGGACCATCTGTGGGTGCGTCAGCGGCACGTGACATCGTGGCGACGAAGCTCGGCTCGGTGCGGGGGACGACCAGGGACGGGCTGCGCGTCACGCTGGGAATCCCCTACGCCGCACCGCCGTTCGGGGCCGGGCGGTTCCGCGAGCCCCTGCCCGCCGAGCCCTGGGACGGTGTACGGGACTGCACCCGCTTCGGGCCCGTCGCCCCGCAGTCCGCCGAACTGCCCGGAGCCCCGGTCTGGCGACCCGGCGACGAGGACATCCTCACCCTCAACATCTGGTCACCGGCCGAAGCGTCCGGCCCGCTCCCCGTGCTGTTCTGGATCCACGGCGGCGCCTACACCTTCGGCTCCTCGGCCCAGCCCGACTACGACGGGTCCGCGCTCGCCCGGGCCGGACTGGTCGTCGTCTCCTGCAACTACCGTCTGGGCTTCGAGGGGTTCGGGCACGTTCCCGGCTTCCCCGACAACCGTGGCCTGCTCGACCAGATCGCCGCACTGGAATGGGTACGGGACAACATCACGGCCTTCGGAGGCGACCCGGACCGGGTCACGGTGGCCGGACAGTCCGCGGGCGCCGGTTCGATCGCCTGCCTGATGAGCGGCGCGCGAGCCGACGGCCTCTTCCGCCGTGCCGTCGCGCACAGCGTCCCCGACGCCTACTTCCCACCGGACTTCGCCGCCGGACTCGCCCGCAAGGTGGCGGAGGCCGCCGGTGTCGAGCCGACCGCCGAGGGTCTTCTGTCCGCGAGCCCGCAGGCCCTTGTCGAGGCCTCGGACCGCGTGGTCTCCCAGTACGCGGGGGACCCGGACTCAGGGCCCCTGCACTACGACACGGTCATCTACGGCCCGGTCCTCGACGGGACGCTGCTCACGGCGGACCCGCTCGACGCCCTCTCCGCCGGCGCCGGCCGTGACGTCGACCTCCTGGTGTGCCACACCACCGAGGAGTACTGGCTGATGCGGCAGGTCGGCAGCATGCCGCCGGTCACGACCGAGGACGGCCTGGCACGCTTCGCCGCGGAGTACGGCCTTCCCGGCGACCTCGTCGAGCGGTACCGCACCCTCCTGCCCGAGGAGCCGGTGCTCGACGTCTACCTCGCGCTCGCCGGTGACGCGCTCTTCGCCACCCACAGCGTCCGCCTCGCGCAGGCCCACGCCCGGGCCGGCGGCCGTACCCACCTCTCCCGGTTCGACCGCCGCCGTACCCGCCCCGACGGCACACGGGTACGGGCCTGGCACGCGGCGGACGTTCCCTTCGCGCTGGGCACCCTGGACGCCGTCGGCGTCGACTTCCTCACCGGCGGCCCCGCCGACGCGGACGACCGCGACCTCTCGCGGCGCATGGTCCGGGCCTGGTCCGGCTTCGCCACCGCCGGCGACCCGGGCTGGCCGGCGCTCGACGGCCCGTCCGGGACTCCGGTCCACGTCTGGGCCGTCCCCGGAGACCGCGGCGAGGGCCCTGCGGCGACCCACGGCCTGTGGCGCGACGTACGAGCCGCCGCGCTGCGGCTGTGAGAGGGCGTTCTGCGAGGTTTTCGGGAGTTCTAGAGCGGGTCATTGGCGGCTGACCATACGGGTCACGCCCGCGACGACCGTCGTCGCCAGGATCCAGCCGGTGATGATCAGGGCGTACGACAGCCATTGGTGCCAGCCGTCAGGGGCGAACGATGCCTCCTGACCGAAGTTGATGATCGGTAGGAGCAGGTCGAGGGTGTAGAACACGGAGTTGAAGTCAGGGGCCTCGTCCGCCTTGATGGGGCGTGGGTGGTCCAGGCCGTACGCTATCGATCCGATGGTCATGAGGGACAGCAGCCAGACGGCCGCACGCAACGGGCGGAAGCCGTAGCCCACAGTGGCGTCCTGGACGTACCCCCACAGCCGTCCGTACCAAGTGAGCGTGGCGCGTCGGCGGCGCTGCTTGGCGAGTTGGACGAGCCGGGCCGCGTCGTCGTCACCGACGTGGCGGTAGGCGGCCGTCAACTGCTCGTAGCCGTACGGCTCATACCGCTCGCCGTCCCGCTCAAGCATCGGAAGGCGGCGCTCGGCGGGCTCGTGCGGGGTGAGTACGGTGTACGTGAGGTTGCTGAGATACACCTGGTCCGGCAGCATCTCCGGTTCAAGGGTCAGGATCTCTATTTGAGAACGCCGTAGATTCAAGGCGCCCTCGATGCGATCACCGCTGCGCAGCCAGAGTTCACCGATGACACAACTGCTCGCCCGCAGTGCCGTGTCGCCCGGATGCGAGAGGCGGGCGTGGAGCAGGTCGAGACGGCCCGTTATGCGCGATCCTCGGAGCTCGACCCGCCCCTGCGCTCGAACGCACCGGGCCCGTACATGGGCTCCCACGTTGAGGTTCTGCGCGTCCAGCGCGGTGCCACCGGGCTTGCTGAACTCGGCGTCCTGAACGTTGATCCGCCCGGCGACGGAGGCGCCGGTGAGCCGTACCTGGCCGTGCGCGCGCATCTCCGGCGCCCACAAGTCGTCCCCGATCGCGGCCTGGTTGAGCTGCAGCACCGGCTCAGAGTCGTCCGGCGCCGTGAACTCCGCCCGCTCCATGAACAGCGCCCCGGAGATCTGCGCCCCACCGAGCCGCACCGGCCCCCGCATACGGCAGTCCGTCATCCGCAGCACCCCCTCGACCCGCAAGGTTGCCGAGGTCAGGCCCGGCAGAACGGACTTGCTCAGATTGAGCTGGCGCAGCTGGGCACCGTACAGGTCGGGAACACCGTCGAATTGGCAGTGGCTCAGCCGGATGGCGGCGTCGATCGTGGCGTACTTCAGGTCCAGTACGCCAGTGATCCGCGCGCCCGTGATCTTGAGCGCGGCGATCTCCCCCTCCTCCTGCGGAGCCTTGAGCAGCAGCGCCCGCAGCACACTCGCCCGTACGGTCCGCTCGGCGCCCCAGGTGTTGCCGATCGCCGGATCCTCGTTCTCGGCGGCGCGGAAGTCCACGGACTCGCCTCGCGGAAAGGCCCGCCATATGCGTACCTCGGCCGGCGTCAGATCGTTGGTCTCACTCACGCCGGGACTCTGACGTGCTGCGTTCGGGCTGTCAACTGCCGTACGGAGCACGCCATGCTGTCCGACGTCTTCCCGCCCGGCTCTGGCCGAGCCTGGCCCTTACCTCATCGACTGCGAGCCATTGACTCCTAGGTCGTGTCTCCTTGAAAAGCTATGGCCGCCATTCCTGGCGGTAGGCGGGGTGCTCGGCGTATGACTGGGCCAGGACTCGAAGCGCGTATGCCAGGCCGGCCCAGCGGGGGTCCGAGGGATTCATGGCCTTGTAGTCGTGCGCCAGTTGCTCGGTCAGGTCGAGCATGGGGAGATGGCTGTCGAGAAGAGCCTCGCCGCCCAGGGTGTCGGCCACGTGGGCATAGGCGTGGTTGTCGTCCATGATGCGTGCGACGAGGAACCTCACAAGATCGTCCATGTGGCCATCTTCGCGGGCAAGGCGGTTCGGGGGTCAAGCGGCTGTCCAGATGAGGATGGCAGCGAGGTGGTGTGCGGCTTGGTAGGCGATGGCGAGCTTGTCGGTTCGCATGGCCAGGCCGCGCCACTGCTTGAGTCGGTTGATGCAGCGTTCGACGGCGTTGCGCTGCTTGTATGCCTCGGCGTCGAAAGCTGGTGGGCGACCGCCGACGCGGCCTCGCCGCAGGTAGCGCCACTGGCAGCCGGTGCGAGCCTGGTAGAGGATGGCGTTGACGATCTCCCGCATCGCGTACTGGCCCTGGTGCCCGCTGACAGAGGGATGCTGCGCCTTCCAGGCGGTGATGACCGGCCGGATCAGCTCCCAGGCTTCATATCCGACAGGTCACTCGGGTACGGAGGCCGCTCATCCACGCCCACCAGCACACCGCAGCGGTGGCAAACCGCAAGCCCTGGAACCGGACAACCTGCTTTCAAGTACTACGAAAACCGCTCAAAGCTCGCAGAACATCCTCTGAGACGCGCCGCCCGCGGACCCGCCCGCCGGGGCGAGTCCGGCACGCGGGATAATCGCGGTGTCGACCGACGCGTCGATCGCCCTGTCAAGCCATGTGACATGTGAAGCCGCGCGAGACGCCCGGCCGGGCCCGGCCCGGCAGGCGCTCGCCGCAGGAGAGGAAGACCCCGATGGACGTCCAGCACTTCGAGCGCGTCCACGCGTTCATCGAGGCGCGCCTCCGGCCGCTGTTCGACGCCGAGACGGGCAGCGAGCACGGCTTCGGCATGGACGACACCTCCCGCTCCCTGCGCGCGCTCCTCAACACGGTGAAGGCCGCGGCCGCGGTCAAGGGCCTCGCCGCACAGCGGGCGGACGCCGACCGGACGACGCGCGACATCATCGACCAGGCGCTGGAACACAACTGGGACGTGCTGCGCGGTGTCGCGCGTCACTGGGAGGACCACCCCGACTTCCTCCGCGAGTTCAAGCGCCACGCCTGGGAACTCGACGAGAGCCCCGCCGCCGCGGCCACCGCGGAGAGCTGACGATCATGCTGCAGTCCTTCCAGCCCGTGCTCGAGCGCATCGCCGAGGAAATGGCGGGCCTCGCCGTACGCGGCCGGCCCGCCGACTACATCCCGGCGCTCGCCTCCGCCGACCCCCGACGCTTCGGGATGGCCGTGGCCGAACTCGACGGGACGGTGTACGGCGTGGGGGACTGGCAGCACCCGTTCTCGACCCAGTCCGTCACCAAGGTCTTCACCCTCGCCCTCTCCCTCGCCCGCGAGGGAGACGCCCTCTGGGAGCACGTGGGACGCGAGCCGTCGGGCAACCCCTTCAACTCGCTCGTCCAGCTGGAGTACGAGAACGGCATCCCCCGCAACCCCTTCATCAACGCCGGCGCCCTCGTCGTCACCGACCGGCTGCACCGGCTCACCGGCGACGCGTCGGGCTGTCTGCTCGACTTCCTCCGCGCCGAGAGCGGCAACCAGGACCTCGGCTTCGACCGTGACGTGGCGGCCTCCGAGACCGAGCGCGGCGACCGCAACGCCGCCCTCGGCCACTTCATGGCGTCCTACGGCAACATCGTCAATCCGGTGCCGACCCTGCTGCGTGAGTACTTCCGCCAGTGCTCGATCGCGGCCTCCTGCGCCGACCTCGCCCTCGCCACCGGGTTCCTCGCCCGGCACGGCATCCGCGCCGACGGCTCACGGCTGCTGACCCGCAGCCAGGCCAAGCAGGTCAACGCCGTCATGCTCACCTGCGGAACGTACGACGCGGCCGGCGACTTCGCCTACCGCGTCGGCCTGCCCGGCAAGAGCGGGGTGGGCGGCGGCATCATCGCCGTCGTCCCCGGCCGGTGCACCCTCTGCGTCTGGAGCCCGGGACTCGACGAGCGCGGGAACTCGGTCGCGGGAGTGGCGGCCCTGGACCGCTTCACCACGATCACCGGGCTCTCGGTCTTCTGACCCGTCTTCTGAACCACGTTCTGAGCCGCCTTCCGAAGCGGCTTCTGAAGCATCTTCCGAACCGGGGCGCGGCCGCCCTCCTCACGCCTCCGCGGGGTCAGCCCGCCGGAGGTGTGAACTGGCCGGCCAGGGCCGTGAGAAGCCAGTCATGGGCGGCCCCCGGTGTGGGCTCCGGCGGGCCGGAGGGCGGAGCGGTCAGCTCGGCCACGAGCTCCCAGTAACGGTCGATACGGGGATCCGCGGCGAGCACGGTCCCCAGCCGACGTCGGAAATCGGGGCTGTCGCGCGTGCCACGGGAGCGGGCGTAGGCGGAGACGAAGCAGTCCAGCGCCTCGCCCTGACCCGGTGGTCGCCGCGCCCGCATCTGCGCGGAAGCCAGCGTGTACGCCTCGACGAGTCCGTCGTAGAGCACGGCCGGACGGTTGTCCCGGTCGGGCAGGTGCGCCGCCGGCTGGCAGCGGTCACCGCCGGCGCAGTCGCCGGAGACGAAGGCGTGCAGTCGCGCGAAGGCGAGCACCTGGGCCGGTGTCGGGTCCGAGGGCGGCTGGGGAACGGCCCGGTCGATCACCGCGGCGGCCACTCTGGCCGGGAGCCTCGGCGGCAGCCAGCGCCTCCAGAAGCGCGCCAGCGCAGCCGTATCGGGTGGCGCGGAGACGGCGCCGACGAGCCGCAGCCGGTCGGCGCGCTCCTCCGGGGCACAGTCCTGGAGGAGTTGGAGCGCGGCCTCCCGCCAGCGCAGGGCCGCCATCCGTGTGCCGAGCTCCCGGAGCTGCCCCGCGACGACGTCCCGCAGCGCGTCCTCCCGGTCCAGCACCGTGCCCACGTCCGGGACCGGCAGCCCGAGCGAGCGCAGCGCGCGGATCGTACGGAGCCGGTCGAGGGCCTCGGGGCCGTAGCGCCGATGGCCGCCGGAGCTGCGGGCCGCTTCGGGCAGCAGGCCGCGGTCCGAGTAGAAGCGGACGGTCTTCACGGTGACGCCGGCCTTCTCGGCGAGCTCCCCGATGCTCAACAGTCCGTCGACGGACACGGCTTGAACCTCCCTCAGGGGGAGTTCCTACGGTACCGGTGCGTTCGGACGGTCTCGGTGGAGGGTGGCCGGTCGCTGCCCGCGGCGGCGCGCCGCGGATCACGTGAACGAAGCACGAGAAGGACAAGGAGACGCGCATGACGGCATTCGTCCTGGTGTCGGACATCTGGACCGGCGGCTGGGTCTGGCGGGAGGTGGCCGCCCGGCTACGGGAGGCGGGGGCCGAGGCGCATCCGGTGACGCTGACCGGCATGGGAGACGGCGGCCCTCCGGCGGGGCCCGACACGGACCTGGAGACCCATGTCCAGGATCTGGTGCGCCTGATCGACCGGGTCGACGCGGAGGAGCTGGTGCTCGTCGGACACGGCTACGGCATCCACCCCGTGCTGGGCGCCGCCGACCGGCGCGCCGAGCGGATCGCCCGGATCGTCCACCTGGACGCGGGCCTGCCCCAGAACGGCGACGCGCCCCTCGCCCTGGTGCCCGACCCGGCGGTCCACGAGCGCCTGACGAGACCGCCCCGACGGGCCGGGGAGAACGAGTCCCAGAAGCACGCGGCCGGCGACGCCCGCGACGTGCGGCCCGCCGCCCAGAAGCATGCGGCCGGAGACGCGCCCGACGAGCGGCCCGCCACCCATGCGAACGCCGCTGGCGAGAAGCCGGCCGAGAGGCACACCCCCGACGAGAATGGCGAGGAAGACTGGCGCGTCCCGCCGCCCCCGCCCGGCGCGTGGGAGCGGCTGGGCAGTCTCGCCGGCGTCACGGCGGACGCGTCGGCACGGCTGGCCCGCCTCGCGGCACCCCAGCCGGCGGGCACGCTCACCCGGCCGCTGCGTCTGACGGGCAAGGCCGCCACGGTCCCGACGACCGGCATCCTGTGCACCGGCAACGGATCGAGCATCGCCATGGTCGAGGGCCTGGTGAGCCTGGGGGACCCCCGCCTGCGGCGGCTCACCGACCCCGCGGTGAGCTTCTTCGAACTCCACACGGGGCACTGGCCGATGCTCTCCGTCCCCGACGAGCTGGCCGACGTCCTGCTCCGGGCCGCCGCAGGCGAAGGCCACCGCCTGGCCGCGGCGGTGCGCGAGGACCCCGCCCATCTCCGGCCCTTCCTGATCGACCTGCCCGAGCGGCGGCGCGAACGTGTCGGGCAGCTCGACCTCTACCTGCCGGATGCCGACGAGCCCCGGCCGGCCGTGGTGTTCGTCCACGGCGGCCCGGTTCCCCTCGGCGTGCTGCCCACGCCACGGGACTGGCCGGGCTTCGTCGGCTACGGAACCTACGCGGCCGGCAGGGGAGTGGTGGGCGTGACCCTCGACCATGGACTGCACGACCTGGACGACTACCCGCGGGCCGCCGGCGACATCGACGCGGCGGTCGAACGGGTACGGGCCGACCCGCGCGTCGACGGCGAACGCGTCGCCCTGTGGTTCTTCTCCGCAGGCGGGCTGCTGTCGGCCGACTGGCTCGCCGCGCCCCCGTCCTGGCTGCGGTGCGTGGCGGCCACCTACCCCGTGCTGGCGCCGCTGCCGCAGTGGGGGCACTCCGCGTCACGGTTCCTTCCCGCGGCCGCCTTGCCCGCGGCGGGATCGCTGCCCGTCGTGGTGACCAGGGTGGAGCGCGAGCGCGCGGAGATCGCCGTGACGGTCGAGGAGTTCCTGACCGCCGCCGCGGATTGCGACGCCCGCATCGAGGTCATCGACGTGCCGGGCGCGCACCACGGCTTCGAGACGATCGACCACACGGACCCGGCTCGCCGCGCCGTGGACCGCGCGATGACCTCCGTGGTGGGGCACCTGCTGGGCTGAGCCGGCCTCAGCCGTGCGCCGCCCGCAGGGACGCGGAGTGTTCCCGCACCTGCTCCGGGGTGAGATAGGCGTCGGTGTACTCGAAGTCCTGCAAGGTGCCGGACTTGGAGGCCAGGAAGCCCGTACGGACGAAGTCGTCGCCGGCGACCGCGTTGAGGAGCCAGTTCGTCATCACCCGGGTCTTGGCGACGTTCGTGCGCAGCGCCGACCAGTGGTAGGCGCGGGCCACCGCCTGGGCGGGCATGCCGTGCAGTTCGACCCCGAGCGGCTTGGAGACGCCGTCCCGGCCGCCCAGGTCCACCACGAGGCCGAGATCCTTGTGGACGTACGGATAGGTCTGCCGGCCCCGCAGGGCGGCGACCAGGTTGTCGGCGATCTTCCGCCCCTGCCGCAGCGCGTGCTGGGCGGTGGGCGGACAGACGGCGTCCTTCTCGCCCTTGGCCAGATCCGGCACGGCGGCGGCGTCGCCGAGGGCGTACACGCCGTCGAGACGGGGAACGGTCATGTCCGCGCCGACCACGAGACGGCCCTTGTGCGTCTCCGCGTCCAGGGTGCCGATCAGCGGACTGGCGGCGACACCAGCCGTCCAGATCAGCGTGCGGCAGGGCAGCACCCGCCCGTCGGTGAGCGTGACCGTTTCGGCGTCCACGGACGCGACCGACACCCCGAGCGACACCTCGATCCCGCGCCGCCGGAGGATGTCGAGCGCCGCGCCGCCGAGCTTGTCGCCCAGCTCGGGCATCAGCTTCGGGGCGATGTCCACCAGATGCCACTTGATCAGCTTCGGGTCCAGGCGCGGGTAGCGCTTGATCGCGTGATGCGTGAGGCGCTGCAGACAGGCGGCCGTCTCCGTGCCCGCGTAGCCGCCGCCGACGACCACGAACTGCAGCCGCGCGGCGCGTTCGGCCTCGTCCTGGCCCGCGTCGGCGAGATCCAGCTGGGCGATCACGTGGTCGCGGATGAAGACCGCCTCGGCGAGGGTCTTCATCCCGCGCGCGTGCTCGGCGAGCCCCGGGATGTCGAACGTCCGGGTGACACTGCCGGGTGCCAGGACGAGGTGGTCGTACGGTTCGGCGACGATCTCACCGGTGATCGTACGGATCACGCAGACCTTGGCCTTGGCGTCCACCCCGATCGCGCCGCCCGGAATGATCCGCGTCCGGTGCCGCGCGCTGCGGCGCAGCGACAGCGCGACGGACTGGGGGGTGAGCACACCCGACGCCACCTGGGGGAGCAGGGGCAGATAGAGCTGGTACGAGAAGGGTGACAGCAGCGAGATCTGGGCCTCGCCGCTGTGCAGCCGCCGCTCGAGCCGTCGTACGCAGGCCACTCCGGCGAAGCCGGCGCCCACGACGAGAATCCTCGGTCGGGTCACGGTGTGTCCGTCCTTCGGGGTCAACGGTCCTTGCAGCTCCAGTAACCCCATCGGGGAAACGGAAACCCGTGCCGCCCGCCGATGGAGTGACGGCACGGGGCCCTCGCCCGGCACCGGACGACGTCGGCGCGGCGGATCCCGGACTTACCCCGCGCCCCTCCTCGCCGCAAGCCTTTCGGCCACGGCCACAACCTTCGCCCGCTCCCGCCCGCGCGTACGACGCTTCGGGCACAGCGCACAGCGCACAACGCACCAGCGAAGGAGATCACCATGACGAGCGACAGGCCCGTGGGACGCCGGACCGTCACCGTGGCCGCCGCCCTGGCCGCCGCCGGCCTCGCCCTGCCCACGCCGCCCCTCGCGACCGCCCGGGCGGCCGTTTCGGGCACCGCCGCACCGGATCTCGTGCTGCGGCTGCCCGCCCCCACCGGGCCGTACGCGGTGGGCGTCACCGCCCTCCACCTCGTCGACGGCCGGCGCACCGATCCGTGGAGCGCGGAACCGGCGGTGCGGGAGGTCATGGTCAGCGTCCACTACCCCGCCCGCACGGTCGCGGGACACCCCCGCGCACCCCAGATGACCCCGGCCGCCGCCCGGATGTTCCCCTTCGTCGACGTCGCCCATCTCCACCGCGAACTGCCCGCGAGCGGCGTCGACTGGGCCGCCACCCTCGGCCACGCCCATACGGGAGCGCCCGCCCTGGCCGGACCGTGGCCGCTGCTCCTGCACACCCCCGGCGGCGGCGACCCCCGCACCCTGGGGACCACCCTCGCGCAGGACCTCGCCGGCCACGGCCACGTGGTGGTCTCGCTCGACCACCCCGGCGAGACGACCGCGGTCGAATTCCCCGACGGCCGGCTGCGCACGACCGAGCTGGGCGCCGGCGACCCCGCGCACGACTCGGCGCTCTTCCGGCGGATGATCGACACCCGGATCGCCGATCTGCGCTTCGTCCTCGACCGGATGAGTGTCCTCGCCGCGGGCCGCCGCCCCGACGCCGCCGGGAGGCCGCTCCCCGACGGCCTCGCGAGGGCGATCGACCTCCGCCGGGTGGGGGCGTACGGACACTCCGCGGGCGGTACGACGGTGGCTCAGGCGCTCCACGACGACCGCCGCCTCCACGCCGCCGTCAACCTGGAGGGGTACCTCGACCTTCCCGACGGGGAACCGCTGCCGGTCGCGCGCGAGGGCACCCGCCGGCCGCTGCTCCTGCTCGGCACGGACGGCTTCCGCGACGCGCGCTTCGACCGCTCCTGGTCCGCCGCCCTCACGAACGCCCGCGGCTGGATCCGCAGGCGACAGCTCGACGACTCGGGGCACTGGGTGTTCACCGACTACGCGGCGATGGCGCCGCGGCTGGAGGCGGCCGGACTGATGACGGCGGAGGGTCGCGAGGCGATGGTCGGAGCCCTCACCCCGGCACGGTCGGTGCCGACGGTACGCCGCCGGGTGCGGGCCTTCTTCGCCCGCCATCTTCCCTCGCGGTGACGGCCGTTCGCCCCGGGATGGCGGGGTTTCGTCCCTGGCCGGAACCCGCGCCTCAGGACGCCGGTCCCCACGGCGATCTGTACCGGGGGAGGGGCCGGTCCCTAGCATGGGCGACCAGTGTTCCGTCGAGCGAAGACACGGGTGAGGACTGGATGCGAGACACGTCGTGGCGCCCGGACGCCATCGACACCAACGTGCCGAGTGTGGCGCGTATGTACGACTTCTTCCTGGGAGGCGACGACAACTACCAGTCGGATCGCGACGCCTGCGAGGAACTGCTGAAGCAGGTTCCCAGCACCAAGGTCCTCGCCGTGAACAACCGGCACTTCCTCCGCCGTGTCGTGCGGATGCTCGCCTCCGAGTACGGCATCCGGCAGTTCATCGACCACGGATCCGGCCTGCCCACGCAGGACAACGTGCACCAGGTGGCCCAGGCCGTCGACCCGGCCTCGCGGGTCGTGTACGTCGACAACGATCCGATCGTCCTCGCCCACGGACGGGCACTGCTGGAGGAGAACGACCGCACGGCCGTCATCCAGGCCGACATGCGGGACACGGAGGGCATCTTCGGTCACGAGGAGACCCGGCGGCTGATCGACTTCGACCAGCCGGTCGCCGCTCTCTTCGTCTCGGTGCTCCACTGCATCCCGGACGAGGACGACCCCGCCGGGCTCGTCCGCCGGGTCGCGGAGCGGCTCGCGCCGGGCAGCTTCCTCGTGGTGTGCCAGCTCGTCAGCGATCGGCCGGAGATCCGCAAGTTCGTGACGGACTTCATGGCGGAGGCCACCGGAGGCCACTGGGGCCGGGTCCGCGAGGAGCATGAGGTCGCCGCCTACTTCGACGGGCTGGAGATCCTCGAACCAGGACTGGTGGAGGTGTCCACCTGGCGGCCGGACAATGATCTGGCGCCGGTGCAGCCCAGCGACGAATGGCTCGAATGGGGCGGCGTCGGGCGGCTGTGAGCGTGCGCGGGCGGACGGCCTCGGGGGCCGTCCGCTCCGGCGTGCCGGAGGCCCCTCACAGGCGGTCGAGACGCTCCCGCACCCGTTCCAGGGATGCGGCCGGGGTCAGCGCGCAGGCGCTGAGCCGGTCCAGCATGTCCCGGTACTGCTCGACATCGGCCGGCTTCTGGCTGAACGTACTGTCCGTCAGATGCTCGATGTAAACGGCGTCCTTCAGGTCCCTCAGCGCGAACCGCAGATAGGTCACGCCGGTGCCGACGCCGATCGCGGCCGTCACGTCGAGCGGAGCGACCTGGAGCGTCACCCGGGACCGGCCCATCAGGTCGATCAGGTGCTCCAGCTGTTCGCGCATGACCTCGGGGCCGCCCACGGTCCGCAGCAGCACCGACTCGTCGATCACGGCCCACAGCCGGGGGCCGCCCTCCCGGTCGAGCTGCCGCTGCCGCTCCTGCCGCAGTTCGATCCGGCGCTGGATCTCGTGCGGGAGCAGACGGCCGGGCCCCGACCGGACGACCGCGCGCGTGTACCCGGGCGTCTGGAGCAGCCCCGGGACGTAGAAGGGCTCGTACGAACGGATCAGCGCCGCCGCTCCTTCGAGGGCGACCAGCGGCGCGAAGAAGTCCGAGAGCACATCGCTGAAGGACCGCCACCACTCGGCTTGCCGGGACTGCCGTACCAGTCGGAGGAACTCCTCCGAGCGGGCCCCGTCCGTCACGCCGTACAGCGCCAGCAGGGCCATCGCGTCAGCCGGTTTGCAGCCGTGCCGTCCCAGTTCGATACGGCTCGTCTTCGAGCGGGAGAACCCCAACCGGGCGTCGACGTCGGCCGGTTCGAGACCGGCCGCCGAGCGCAGTTCGCGCAGCTTGCCGCCGAGGATCAACTTCAGTGCGGTGGGGTTGTTCTCCAGCGTCCCGATGGAACGGACGAACAGGGGCGAACTCGGTTCGGCTTCGGCCATCACGCGCTCCCGCACTCTTCTTGAGGGCTACGAGAGTAACGGGCGCGCCGATCGCGGACCAGCGATCCAGGGCATGACGGCGATTTTCAGCCGATTGCGAAGTCGAAGTCGCCGTCCCTCGCGCCGGCGACGAACGCCGCGAACTCGTCGCGCGTATAGACCAGGGCGGGGCCCTCCGGGTCGCGCGAGTTGCGCAGCGCGACCCCGCCGCAGGGGAGGGCGGCCATCTCCACGCAGTTGCCGGTGGCGTTGCTGTGCCGGCTCTTGATCCAGGTGACCGACGCCAGGGCGCTCGCCCTCATCCCGTTGAACGACTCCGCGGCCATGGGGCCCTCCCGATCCGTACGGCGCTCGTACGTCTGTCCATGAGATCGCGTGACTGCAATCCCAGATGCAATTGCACTTTCGGTGTGCCCTCGACAATACTCGTTTCACACCGAACGCCGCAGCATCGAACTCCGGGGCACACAGGGAGACATGACTGGTGATCATTCACACGTCGGCCTTGGCGCCCGATCCCGCGCCCGCTCCTCTTCAGGGACCCGAGGCGCTGCCGCTCGGCTTCGCCGCGTGCGGACTCGACGGCCGTCCGCAGAACGTCTCCCGTGCGCGACGCTTCGTGCTACTGACGCTGGAAGGCTGGGTGCTGCCCTCCCTGGCGGGGGACTTGGAGCTGGTCGTCACCGAGCTCGTCACCAACGCCGTGCGCCACGCGCTCGGCTGCCCGGACCGCGACGTCGAGGAGGCCGAGTACCCCGTGTGGCTGGGGCTCTCCCTGCACCCCCGCCATCTCGTCGCCGCCGTCACCGACCCCAGCCCGGAGCCGCCCCGTCCGCGCCCGGTCGACGATCTGGGCACGGGCGGACGCGGGATGCATCTGATCGAGGCGCTGAGCGACACCTGGTCCTGGACCCCGGCCGCGCCCCGCGGAAAGACGGTGTGGGCGGCCATGCTCCTGCCGACCGCCCAGAACTGAACTCAGGGCCACAACCCCTGAATAATCCGGTGTCCTGACACGGCCCCGGCTCCCTACACTCGCATCGCGCGCTGCCGACGTCCCGGCGCGCGTTCCGACCAGTGAGGGGAGCCCGACCGTGCGTTGCCGCACCGATGTCGTCGTTCCCCGTTCACGGTACGACGTGATCCTGATGTCCTCGTCCACCCGGTGCCGGCCGCGCGGCCGCCACCGGAAGCCCGTGACGAGCTCCTGACCCGTCAGTGATCCCGTAGAAGAGCGGTCCGAAGCGCCCCCGGGGCGTCGTCCGTCCTGCTCGCTCTCTTCTCCCGATCTCCTCGTCCCGGGAATCGCGCCGCCCTGTTCTCGCACCCATCGAAAGGCCCTGGGCCGTGCGTACCGACCTTCGACCCCTCACGACCACCCCGCTGGACCACGTCCGGAATCTCGGCATCCTCGCCCATGTCGATGCCGGAAAGACCACCGTCACCGAGCGGATGCTCTACCTCACCGGCGCCACCCACAAGCGGGGCGAGGTCCACGACGGCACGACCGTCACCGACTTCGACTCGCAGGAGCGCGACCGTGGCATCACCATCTTCGCCGCGGCGGTCAGCTGCGTCTGGGACCACCACCGGATCAACCTGATCGACACACCGGGCCACGTCGACTTCTCCGACGAGGTGGAGCGTTCGCTGCGCGTGCTCGACGGCGCGATCGCGGTGTTCGACGCGGTGGCGGGCGTCGAACCGCAGAGCGAGTCCGTCTGGCGGCAGGCCGACCGGCACGGGGTCCCGCGGATCGCCTTCGTCAACAAGCTCGATCGCGCCGGGGCCGACCTCGACACGGCGGTCGCCTCGATCCGCGACCGGCTGAACACCGTGCCGCTGGTCGTACAGCTGCCGATCGGTCGGGAGGACGGGTTCACCGGCGTGGTGGATCTGCTCCGGATGCGCGCCCTCGTCTGGGCCGCCGACGGCGGCGCGTTCACCGAAGGGCCCGTACCCGAAGACCTGCGGGAGGAGGCGCTCCGCCGTCGCCGAGCGCTGGAGGAGGCGGTCGCGGAGCTCCACCCGGCCGCCCTGGAGGAGTTCTGCGCGGAGACGACGCTCGGCGTAGGGACGATGACCACGGCGCTGCGCGACCTCACCCGCAGCGGTGAGGGCGTGGTGGTGCTGTGCGGATCGGCCTACCGCGACCGCGGGATGGAGCCGCTGCTCGACGCCGTGGTGGCGTACCTGCCCTCGCCGCTGGAGGTGCCGCCGGTGCGCGGGACCGTGGACGGCGCGGAGCGGGAGCGCGCCGCCGACCCGGCGGCGCCGTTCGCCGGCCTGGTCTTCAAGGTGAACTCCACCGCCACCGGGCGCCTGACCTACCTGCGCGTCTACGCGGGAACGATTCGGAAGGGAGACACCGTGCTCGACGTGGCCGCGCGCCGTACCGAGCGGATCGGACGGATCCTGCGCGTGCGGGCGGACCGGAACACGGACGTGGACCGGGCCCGGGCCGGTGACATCGTCGCCGTGGTCGGCCTGAAGTCCGCCCGCCCCGGCGCCAGCCTGTCCGCTCCCGACGCCCCGCTGCTCCTGGAACCGCCCACGGTGGCGACGCCGGTCGTCTCCGTGGCGGTCGAGGCCCGCAGGAGCCTGGACACCGACCGGCTGGCGTCCGCGCTGGCACGGCTGGCCGAGGAGGACCCGTCACTGGCGGTCCGGACCGACCCCGAGACCGGACAGACCGTCCTGTCGGGGATGGGCGAGCTGCATCTGGAGGTGGCGGTGGAGAAGATCCGCCGGGCCCAAGGCCTGGACATCGCCGTCGGCAGACCGCGCGTGGCCTGCCGCGAGACGGTCGTGCGCGGGGTGTCGGGACTGGTGTACCGGCATGTCAAACAGGAGGGAGGCGCCGGTCAGTTCGCCCATGTCGTCCTCGACGTGGCCCCGCTCGAGGCGGCGTGCGAAGGGACGGACACGTTCGCGTTCCGCTCGACCGTCACCGGTGGGCGGGTGCCGCAGGAGTACGTCCGCGCGGTGGAGGCGGGCTGCCGGGACGCGCTGGAGGAAGGGCCTCTCGGCGGCCACCCGGTGACCGGAGTGCGGGTCACGCTGACCGACGGGGCCACCCACCCCAAGGACTCGTCGGAGATGGCGTTCCGGACGGCGGCCCGGTTCGCGCTGCGCGAGGCTCTGCGGGCCAGCGCGATGACGCTGCTCGAACCGGTGGTCGAGGTCACCGTCACCGTGCCGGACGGCGCGGTGGGCGGAGTCCTCGGTGACCTCGCGGCACGGCGTGGCCGTGTCTTGGGCTCGACCGCACGGGCCGGCACGGCGGTGATCACCGCGACCGTCCCGCTCGCCGAGCTCTTCGGCTACGCCTCACGCCTGCGGGGCCGCACCCAGGGCAGGGGCACGTTCACCACCCGGCCCGCCGGATACGCGCCCGCGCCGACCGGGGCGCTCGCGGTGAACCCGGACCGGTAGTCACCGGCGAGGGGGCCCACCCCGCGGGGTGGGCCCCCTCGCTCCGGCGGGCTCCAGACGACGAAATCCGTAGGTGGAATCCTGTAGAGCTGCCTTCCTGCTCCGCAGGCTACCGATTGGTCAAAGGAAATCGCAGCTTCCCCTTGTGCTCCCGCATAGGGGCGCGGCAGGATCCTTCACCTGTACGTCATCGGAGGAGCACGGCACGTGAGCAGCAGAACCGGTAGCGAGGGGGGCGGCGGTCTGCGGGCCGGCGCCCTCGGCACGTTCGACTCCATCGTCATGGCGGTCGCCGGCTGCGGTCCCGCGTACACCGTCGCGGCGACGATCCCCGCGCTCGTGCTCGCCGTCGGCGTCGCCGCGCCGGCGGTGCTCCTCTACTGCGCCCTCCCGATGGTCGGCATCGCCCTCGCCTTCCGCCACCTCGGACGGCTCGACGTCAACGCCGGCGCGACCTACACCTGGGCGGCCCGCGCCCTCCACCCCTTCCTCGGATTCCTCGGCGGCTGGGCCCTGGTCGTCGCCACCACCGTCTTCCTGGTCTCCGCCACCGTGCCCGCGGGCGCCGCCACCCTCGCCCTCCTCGACCCGGAGTGGGCCGGGGACACCACCCTGGCCACGGTCGTCGGCGTCGGCTGGTTCCTGCTCATGGCGGGCGTCGTGGCGCTGGGCGCCCGCATCAGCCCGTACACCCGCAGAGTGCTCACCGGCGCCCAGCTCGTCCTGCTGATCGGCTTCGCCGTCGCCGCCCTCGCCAAGGACGGCAACGCGGCCGACCCCTCGCTCTCCTGGTTCGGATTCAGCCACTTCGACGCCACGCACACCTTCGTCGGCGGCGCGCTGATCGCCGGTGTCAGCTACTGGGGCTGGGACGTGACCAGCAACCTCAGCGAGGAGACCCGCAACAGCCGCCGCGCCTTCGGCCTGGGCGGACTCGTCGGCGTCCTGGTGTCGTTCGCGGTCTTCGTCGTCTTCACCCTGGCCGCCACCGTCCTCCTCGGCACGGACGCCGTGCGCGAGAACCCCGAGGGTTTCCTCACCCTGCTCGGCGAGGCCGTCTGGCCGGGCTGGGGCGGCCGCCTGCTCGTTCTGGCCGTGATGCTGTCCATGATCGCCACCCTGGAGACGGCGCTCCTGCAGGCCACCCGCACGCTCTTCGCCATGGGCCGCGACCGCACGGTGCCCGCCGTGTTCTCCCGTATCCACCGGGAATGGCGGACGCCCTGGGTGGCGACGGTCACCGTGGCGGCGGTCGCCCTGTTCCTCGTGGTCGTCTCCGCCACGGTCGGCTCCGGTACGCAGTTCGTCCGCGACGCCGTCAGCGGCATCGGTCTGCCCATCGCGTTCTACTACGCCCTCGCCGGTCTCTCCGCCGTCGTCGCGTACCGCAAGGTGCTGTTCACATCCGTCGGCAACCTGCTCTTCCTCGGCCTGTGGCCGCTCGGCGGGGCGCTCTTCATGATGTGGATCTTCGCGGTGTCGCTTCCGGAGCTGAGCCGCGCCTCCCTCGCCATCGGCCTGGGCGCGCTGGGCCTCGGCGTGGTGCCGATGTCGCTGTCCTGGTTCCAGGGCAGTTCGTACTTCCGGCCCCGGCCGCTCGACCCCGAGCAGGCCGACGCGATGGACGCGTACGACGGCGATACGGGGACCGAGGCGGCGCTCGCCGCCGCCGAACGCAGGGACGGCGTGCTCACCGACTTCTGAACGCGACCCCGCCCGCCGTCCTCCGCCCCACCCGAACCGGGCCCGATCCGAGGAGTGTCCTGCCATGCCAGCCTGGCTGCGCCGCCGTTCCGGAGCACCGGTCTACGATCCGGCCCACGGTGACCGGGCCCTCTCCGAGGGCTGCCAGGACATGGTGATGGGCCGTTGGGAGGGCGCCCGCGACCTGCTGTCCCGGCAACCGCGCGACGACTGGGACCGGCGCTCCCACCGCATCCGCCTGCTCGCCGACGCGGCGGCCAACCGGCGCACCGTCGACGTCTGGCACGCCACCGAACCCGGCAACCCGGACGCGGCGATCCTGCGTGCGGAGACCGAGGTGATGCGCCTGTTCGCCGCCGCCCGCACCGGCACGCTGCCGGCGAGGGACAGCCTCGACCGGGTGGCCCGGCTCTGCCTCCAGGCTTCGGACCTCGCTCCCGAGGATCCGCACCCCTTCGTCTCCCTGGTGACGCTCGGCAGGCTGTACGAGGACGGAGATCCCAACATGCCCCACTGGTGGAAGGAGCTCCAGGCGCGGGACCCGTACCACCGGGAAGGCCACCACCAGGCACTGCGCCATCTCTCCGCCCGCTGGCACGGCTCGCACGCGACGGCGTACAACTTCGCCTGGGACGCGGCGGCCTACGCCCCCGCGGGTTCCCCGCTGGTGGCGCTCCCGCAGGTGGCCCGAGCGGAGGAGTACCGGCACCGGACGGAGACGGAGGGCCGCACGACGATCGGTCTCACCTACCACTGGACCGGCGAACGGGCGCGCTGGGACCTGCGCCAGACCCTGGAGAGGTGGATCGTCCCCCGCACGACCGCGTACGCACAGGACGTCGCCGACCTCAACCACGTCGCCCACGGCCTCGTCCACGCGGGCATGCACCGGGAGGCCGGCGCCGTCTTCGACCTCCTCGACAACAGGGCCACCCGGGTCCCCTGGTCCTACAGCGGCGACCCGGAACACCTCTTCACGCTCTGGCGCGACAAGTCACGACGAGCCTGAGCCCCGCGAGCCGGGTCCGGGTTCGGCCCACGGGTGGATCGCCTCAGCCGGTGCCGCGCACCACGTCGATGCGCAGCGGCGCCCGGAAGGACAGCAGACCGAGCATCGGAGGGTCGGCCGCGGCCGGGGCGAGCCGGGCCGTCGGCAGCCGGCGGGCCACCGCGCGCAGGGCCACGGCCGCTTCCGTACGGGCCAGGGAAGCCCCGGGACAGCGGTGGCGCCCGGCCCCGAAGGCGAGGTGATGGCGGACGTCCGCCCGGTCCGTGCGCATCACCGCCGGTCCGTCGAAGACCTCCGGGTCCGAGCCGCTCCCCATGAGCATCAGCAGCAACTGCGCGCCGGCCGGGAGCCGGACACCGCCCAGCTCCACCGGTCGCGAGGTCACCCGGCGCCAGGACGTGACCGGCGGCTCCCGCCGCAGTACCTCCTCCACCCAGGCACGGGCCAGCGGCTCGTCCTGCGCGGGACGGGGCCAGAGCCCGGGCTCGGCCAACGCCCGGCGCAGGACGGTGGAGATGAGCTGCCCGGTGGTCGACTGGCCGGCGACGAAGACGAAGAAGCAGGCGCCCACGGCGGTCTGGACGTCCAGCGGTCGCCCGTCCGGCAGTACGTGACGCGTCAGGGCGCCCATCAGACTGTCCGCGGGGGCCTTTCCGTCGCTCACCGTCGAGGTGAGCCACTGGTGGAACTCGCCGACCAGCGTGGCCAGTTCGAGTTGACGCTCGGGAGTGGGCCGTCCCCAGAACAGCTCCAGCGAAGCGTCGCTCCAGCGGGCCAGCGTGGCCGCGTCGAGGCCGTCGACGCCCAGCAGTTCCATCATCACCCGGCAGGGAAGCACCTGGGCGAACGACGTGAACAGGTCACAGCCTCCCGTGGCGTCGACGCGGTCCTGTACCCCGTCGAGGAGTTCGTCGGCGATCCGCTCGATCACGGGTACCGCCGCCGTGACCCGGTGGGCGTTGAAGAACCGTGTGACCACGCGCCGCAGACCGGCGTGACTGGCCGTGCTGTTGTTGGCCAGCGCCGGCCGCACCCGGAACCCCGCCCGCGCCAGCACCCGCAGGGCCGGGACTCCGAGGGGGGTGACCGCGTGCTGCGCGTTGTCCGGGAGGAACGCGGTCTGATCGAGCAGCACCGTGCGGATGTCGCGGTGGCGGCTGACCAGCCACAGACCGGTGGCGGGATCGTGGTGCACCGGGGACTCCCGGCGGAGGAGGTCCATCCACGGGTAGGGGTCGCGCACGAACCCGTCGTCGAAGAGATCGAGGACGCCGTGCCGGCCGGGCAGCGCGTCCGGCCCCGAGGCGGCGGTCCGGCCGTACGGGCAGCCGCCGCTCGCTCCGGGGTGCGGCGCGGGTCCGGTCACGGCCTGGAAGATCACGGGCGGACGCTAACACGCGCCCGCGCGGGGTCCGCCCCCGTTGTGCGGAGGATCACGTACGGACGGACGGAGGACGATGACCTCGGCCGACGACGCCGGGGCCAGGCGGCCGGGGCAGTACCGTACGGACATGCCTCACGGCCGGATCCAGCGGTTGCCCTTCGCCGCCGCGACCAGTTCCGGCAGCGTGCCGAGCTTGACCCGCGGCCGCCCGTCCGCGCGACCGCGGGCCAGCTCGGCGCGGTCGATGGCGGCCAGGCCCCGGGCGTCGACGACCTGGCGGCCACGGCGGCGGGCGAGGCGCTGGAACGCCCTCGGTGTGCGCGAGGGAGCGGGCAGGGCGCCGGCCACGGCGTCGGCCAGGAGCGTACCGACCGTCTCGGCGGCGCACGTGCGGTTGGCTCCGATGCCGCCCGAGGGACCGCGCTTGATCCAGCCGACGACGTACGTCCCCGGTCGCCCCGTCACCCGGCCGCGCTCGTGCGGCACGGTGCCGGTCGCCTCGTCGAAGGGAAGCCCCGACACCGGCACACCTCGGTAGCCGACGGCGCGCAGGAGCATGCCCGCCGGGATGTCGAGCCGGCCCGCACCCTCCGTCACCCGGACCCCGGCGACCGTCTCCTCGCCGAGCACCTCCACGGGCGCGGAGTGGAAGCGCAGGACGATCCGCCGTCCCGGGGGCGCCGTCCGGGACCAGTCCACCGTCGCGCGGGCCACGCCCCGCAGCAGGGCAGCCTTGTCGCCGGCCGCCGCCCCGTCGATCGTCTCGCCGGTGCGCGGATCGCCGTCGTCCACGACCAGAGCCACCCCCGGCAGGTGGGTGAGCGCGAGCAGCTCCGACGCGGTGTACGCCGCGTGCTCGGGACCGCGCCGCCCCAGGAGGACCACTTCGCGCACCTTCGACGTCCGCAGGGCCGCGAGCGCGTGGTCGGCGATGTCGGTCCCGGCCAGCGCCGCCGGGTCCGATACGAGGATGCGGGCGACGTCGAGGGCGACATTGCCGTTGCCGACCACGACGACCCGCTCGGCGGACAGGTCGATCGCGTCGGGCGCCACCTCCGGGTGGGCGTTGTACCAGGAGACGAATGTGGTCGCCGAGATGCTGCCGGGCGCGTCCTCGCCGGGGATGCCGAGCCGGCGGTCGGTGGAGGCGCCCACGGCGTAGATGACCGCGTCGTGGTGCGCGGCGAGCTCATCCGTGGTGAGGTCCACGCCGACCTCGACGCCCAGAACCATCCGTACGCGGGGATGGGCGTGGAAGCGGGCGAAGGCGTCCCCCACCTTCTTGGTCGCCGGGTGGTCCGGGGCGACGCCGTACCGGACGAGCCCGCCGGCCACCGGGAGCCGGTCGACCAGCGTGACCTCGGCGTTGGTGTGCAGCAGCAGGTCCTCGGCGGCGTACATGCCGGCCGGGCCGGTGCCGACGACCGCGACCCGGATCGGCGCGAAGTCGGACGGCAGGCTCCGCTCGAAGAGCGGTGCGCCCCAGGGGTGGAAGTTCGGCCCGTCGTCGGCGGTCTCGGGCTCCTTGTCCGCGAAGTAGGCCGCGTTGATGGCGGCGTACTCCTTCCCCGGACCCGAGAGGCTGTCCACCGGGAAGATCGCGTCGACCGGGCAGGCGTCCGCGCACGCGCCGCAGTCGATGCACGACCGGGGGTCGACGTAGAGCATCTCCGTACTGCCGAACTCCCGCTCCTGCGGGGTCGGGTGGATGCAGTTGACAGGGCATACGGCGACACAGGTGGCATCGCTGCAGCAGGTCTGGGTGATGGCGTAGGTCATCTCGTCAGCTCGGGTCGGTTCGGCGGGTCGGCTCGGGTCAGATCAGGTGGGCGCGCTTGTAGAAGGCCAGCGCCGGCTTGGTGAGGAGACGGGCGGAGGCGAGGAACTCCATGAGGCCCGAACAGCTGGAACGCATCAGGGACTTGTGGTGTTCGTTCGACTTGGCCTCGGCGATCGCGCGTCGGGCGTCGAGCCCGGCGTTGGCGTAGACGTGCCGGTTCACCATGCTGGTGACGATGACGTAGGAGGCGACCGCGATCACGAAGGCGTGGAGCTGTCGGCGCAGCGGGCCGGCGTGCCGCAGCCGCTTGCGCGTCTCGTCGCGGGCGAACTTCATGTGCCGCGACTCCTCCACGACATGGATGTTGTTGATCGTGCGGACGAACGGTGCGACCCGCTCGTCGCGCATCCAGTCGCGCTGCATCACGTCGAGGACCTCCTCGGCGACCAGGATCGCGGCGTACGCCGCTTCGCCGAAGGCGAGCGTCTTGAAGGCCCGGCCGAGTTCGACGGCGATCCGGTGCGGCCGGTAGGCGGGGGCGCCCAGCTTCGCGGCGCCGCGCGCGAACATGATGGAGTGCCGGCACTCGTCGGCGACCTCGGTGAGCGCCCATTGGAACCGCGGGTCGGTCGGGTCCTTGGCGTACATGTCCCGCAGCACCATCTGCTGCAGGATCATCTCGAACCAGATGCCGGTGCTGGCCACCGAGGCGGCCTCCTGCCGCGTCAGCTCCTTGCGCTGCGCGTCGGTCATCTCGTCCCAGTACGCCGTGCCGTAGAGGGTGCTCCACTCCGGGCTCGCGCCGTGGAAGTCCTTGTCCAGCGGGGTGTCCCAGTCCACCTCCACAGCCGGGTCGTACGACAGCTTCGCGGCCGATGCGAGCAGTCGCCGGGCGACGTCCTGCTCCTGGAGCCGGTCCTGGTGATCCGGCCGGACGGTGCTGCTTGCCATGATGCGGCTCCTTGACTCGAGAGAGATCGCGCCATCCCCGCTTGTTAGACGCGGTGTCTAGCAAGCTGTTAGACGGAACGTATAACAGGGGAAGTGGCCCGGCCTACCCCTCGGTAGGAAATCCGCGCGATCTCTTCACGGCGGACGCCCCTCGGTGCCGCGACGTCCGCGTCATCTGTCCGATGACGTACCGATTGTCATCCTTTGGATGACGTGCTACACAGGAGACAGGTGAAGCGCACGGACAGGCACGCTGATCCGGCTGGAGGTGTATCGCGATGCTGATGCGCACCGACCCGTTCCGCGAACTGGACCGCCTCACCCGGCAGTTCCTCGAAACGCCCGGCACCTGGTCGAGGCCGACCGCGATGCCGATGGACGCCTACCGCGAAGGCGACGAGTACGTCATCGCACTGGACATCCCCGGCGTCTCCGCGGACGCGATCGACGTCGACGTGGAGCGGAACATGCTCACGGTGAGCGCCGAGAGGCGGCCGTCGCGCAAGACCGACGATGTCGAGATGGAACTCTCCGAGCGGCCTCTCGGCGTGTTCTCCCGGCAGGTCATGCTGGCCGACACCCTCGATGTGGAGCGCATCGACGCCGACTACGACGCCGGCGTCCTGACCCTGCGGATCCCGATCAGCGAGCGCGCCAAGGCACGCCGGATCCCCATCGGGGCAGGCTCCACGCGCAAGGAGATCAAGGGTGAACGACCGGCGTGACGCCTGGCGAGGCGGCGCAGGCGGAGCGAGGCGTCCCATGCGGCGCGGAAGGACGGGGATGGCCCCGCCCTTCCGCGCCCGCCGCTTTGCACGACTCTCTGCGCACGACGTGCGGAACGGAGGCCACGGCCATGGACGCCCCTCCCGTGCTGAAGACCGCGATCACCCGAAGCGGCCCGCGCGCCACCGTGGTCGTGGCGGGAGAGATCGACATCGACACCGCGGCCCAGCTTCGCCACGCCCTGGGGGCCGCGCTCTCGGAGAGCGCGAGCCGGGTCGACGTCGACTTCGCCGGCGTGGACTTCTGTGACTGCTCGGGTCTCGCAGTGCTTCTGTGGGCCGGGCGGCAAGCCCGCGCGCGAGGCGCCGCCCTGCGGGTCGTCAACGTGACGTCCCCGCTGGTCGAGCGCCTCTTCCACACGACGGGGACGGCCGGGATCCTGCTGGGCCCGCCCGATCACGGGCCCTGAACCGCCGCGGGCATGGGAGCCGAACGCGTGGGCAGCGGCACGAGTACGCACGTGACGTACGGAGGGAGGCGGCGGACATGGTGCTGATGGCCGCGGACGTGTCGGGCGCGCCGTGCTGGCTGAGTCTGGTGGCGCGGGATCTGCGCGCGGCCGAGCACTTCTACGGCGCCGTGCTCGGCTGGACCTTCCGGCAGGCCGGCTTCGGCCGGGCCTTCTCCGTCGCCGAGCACGACGGCGTGCCCGTCGCCGGCATCGGGGCCGTGGCCGGGGAACTCGCCGTCCCCGTGGCGTGGACGGCGTACTTCGCGGTCGGCGACGCCGACGTGGTGGTCGCACGCGTACGGGAGCGCGGCGGAACGATCGGGGTGGGGCCGGTCTCCTACCCGCCCCGTGGCCGGGCCGCTCTCATGGCCGACCGGGAGGGCGCGACCTTCGGGATCTGGGAAGGCGGAGTGCTCTCCGACTGGAGTGTCGGCGAGGGAGCGGCTCCCGCGTGGCTGGAACTGCACACCCGCAACGCCTTCGACGCCGCGGTCTTCTACGGCGAGGTGCTGGGGTGGGGCGACACCGACGCGAACTCCTGCGACGTGTCCTACGAGGAGGACCAGGTCGTGCTGCGCCGCGCGGGCGAGCCCGTCGCACGCCTCAACAGCGGCCCCGTCGAGGAGGGCGCGGCGAAGCCCCACCTACGGCCCCGCTGGCTGGTCCACTTCAAGGTCCGCGACCTCGAGGCGGCGACGGCGGTGGCCGTCGAGCACGGCGGGGGCGTCGCGACGGACGCCGAGTGGGGCGGAGGACGACGGATCACCCTGCGGGACCCGGAAGGAGCTCTGTTCACCCTCGACGAGTCGCCGGACTCCTCATGACCCGGCACCGCGCGTGCGCAGCAGCAGGAACGCGATGTCGTCCGTACGGTCCTGGGCGGGCCGCACCTGCCGCAGCAGCGCATCGATGAAGAGGCCCAGGTCGCGGTCGTCGGCCCGGTCCAGGTACGCGGCGAGACGGGCCACGGACTCGTCGATGTCGGTTCCCGGCGTCTCGACGAGACCGTCGGTGTAGAAAGCCAGCAGCAGCCCCGGGGTGAGCGGGATGTCGGTGACGGGATAGACGGCGTCGGGGTCGATGCCCAGAAGAGGGCCGGGCGTGACCTCCATCGGAGCCGTCCTGCCTTCCGGACGGCGCAGGAGAGGCGGCGGGTGGCCGGCACTGGCGACGGACAGGGTGCCCCGCTCGAAATCCAGATGGGCGTACAGGCAACTGGTGAACAGCCCGGGGTCGAGGTCGGTGAGAAGCCGGTTCGTACCGGAAAGAACGATGTCGGGAGGCGTACCGAGCGTGGCGTGCGCGTGCACGCCGGTACGCACCTGTCCCATCAGGGCCGCGGCTGCGACGTTGTGGCCCTGGACGTCACCGATGACGGCCGCGGCGGCCGTGTCGCCGAGCCGGATGACGTCGTAGAAATCGCCGCCGATGTCCATGCCCCGGGTCGCGGGCAGATACCGCGCGGCGACGTCGAGGCCGGGAACCGGGGGAAGCGTGTGCGGCAGCAGCGCCTGCTGGAGACCATGCGCGAGCTGGTGCTTGGTGTCGTAGAGACGGGCGCGGTCCAGCGCCTGCGCGATGAGCCCGGCGAGCGAGGACATCACGGCGCGCTCCTCTGCCGAGAACGCACGCGGCCGTTCGTAGGAGAGGACACAGCAGCCGACCGGCCGGCCCGAGATGATCAGAGGCAGGAACGCCCACGCCTGCTTGCCGCTGACCATCGGCGCCTCGGGGTAGATCCGCCGCATCTCCTCGGGGTCGGCGAAGAACGAGGGGATTCCGGTGGCGAGCGTGCGCCCGGCGGGGGTGAACGTGGTGGTGAGGGGCAGGCCGTCGAGGCGCTCGATCACCTCGGCGGCATAGCCGCGGTGACCCATGATCCGGAGCCGGCCGGAGTCCGCGACGGACACGACGAGACCCTGTGCGCCGAAGGCGGGCATCACCTGGTCGGCGATGAGGTCGATGACGTCCTCGACGCCGACGGCCTCGGTGAGGGCGGCGGCCAGGTGCATGAGCTGATAGAGCCGCCCCGCGCGCGCCGGGCCCGCGGTACTCGGCACATGCCGGGGCGCCGGTGAGGGCGGCGGCTGGGCCCCGGTGGGAACGATACGGACGCTGATGCCACTGGCGTCCGGATACAGATGGAAGTCCAGCCACCGGTCGGGTGGACGGCAGGCGGTGAAGGAGACCGGCTCGCGACTGATCACCGCGGCGCGGTAGCGGTCCTCGTAGGAGGGGTCGTCGAGCCAGGGCAGGGACTGCCACGGCAGCGTTCCCAGCAGCCCGTCGGGATGCCGGCCCAGCAGCTCGCAGCCTCCGGAGCTGACGTACGTGATCCGCCCCTCCAGGTCCAGGGCGCACGAGCCGCCGGGCAGGCGCTCGGCGAAGTCGGAGGCCGCCTGTGCGGGGCTCGCCGGCCGGTGACTCGCTTCCAGGAGGACGACGCGGGGCCCCTCGCCCCGGCTCGGCGGCCCGCCGGACGCGACGGTCTCCTCCAGGAGCCGGGCCAGACGCCGGCAGTGGGAGGTGATGTGACCGCGTTCCCGACCGCTCATGCGCGCCGGTCGCGTCGCCGGCCACATCAGCAGCAGCGACCCCCAGCGTCGCGCGTCCGTGATCGGTGCGGCGGCGAGCGCCAGGGGGTACGGCAGCGCCACCGCCGTACGGGGGTAGGAGCGGGCCATCTCCTCCTGGCTGCCCACCCAGACCAGACGGTCCTCGCGGACCGCTTCGGCCACCGGGGCAGGGGCGTGCAGCGGAACCTGCGCCCAGGGGGCGGCGAACTCCGCCGGAACCCCGAACATGGCCTCCAGCCGCAGCACCCGCTCGTCCGGCGCGAGGAGATAGACGGCCCCGATGGACGCCCCGGTCTGGCGCGCCGTCTCCACGAGGGCCTCGTCCAGCGCGTCGGCGGCCAGATCGACGCGCCGGCCGGATCGGCCGTGCGGGGCGTCGGCGGCATCGGCCGGACCGCTCGTGCTCGTCACGAGGTACCTCCAGCGTCGCGGCCGGATTCCTGGGGCCCATTATCCGCGCGTCCGTACCTCTCGGCCCGCTCGGCGGGCTCAGGCCTTGGCCAGCTCCTCCCGGTGCGCCGCCACCCAGGTCGCGAAGGTCTGGAGACCCGGGTCGAGGGAGCGGACGGCGGTGAGGTCCCGGGCGGCGGTGAAGGTGTGCTCGCAGTCGGCGTAGTACTGGAACATGTTCCCCGCCTCCTCCGCGCCGGGGAAGCCGAGCGCGCGGTACGCGTCCGGCGTCAGCGGTTCGTAGCGCACGGGTTCGCCGAGCGCGTCGGAGAGGACCGCGGCCATGTCGGCGACCCTGAGGTGCTCGCCCGCGATGCTGACGGTGGCGGCGATGAGGTCGGTGCCGCGCTTCAGGACGGTCAGCGCCATCCGCCCGACGTCCTCGACCCCGATTCCGGAGAGCCGGCTCTCACCCATCGGGTAGTTCAGGACCCGGACACCGTCGTCGCCCCGCTGCGGCGGGAAGACGCCGAGCAGGTTCTCCCAGAAGAACGTGGTCCGCAGGAAGGTCGTCGGAACGCCGGCGTCGGCGAAGTACGCGTCGGCCTCCGCCTTGGCGTCGAAGTGCGACACCTTGTACGAGCCCTGGAGCGTGGGCATCCGGTCGTCGTCGAGGGGGATGCACTCGCGGGTGTCCTCCAGCGTGGACCAGACCGCGTGCTGGACCCCGGCGTGCGCGGCGGCCCGCGCGACCGCCGCGGCCTGGGCCTTCTCGCGCTCCGCCGACGAGTGCTCCCAGAAGTTGGTCACCAGGAACGCTCCGTACGCCCCCTCGAAGGCCGCTCCCAGTCCGGCCTCGTCGTCCATGTCGCCGCGCACCACCTCCGCCCCCAGCCGCTCCAGCTCCTTGGCCGCGTCCCCATCCGGATTCCGGGTGACGGCGCGTACCGCGAAGCCGCAGTCGTCATCGGCGAGGATCGCCCGGGCGGCGGAGCCACCCTGCCTCCCGGTCGCGCCGAAGACGGTGACCACTCGCTTCTCCATCGTCGGCACCTCCTTCCTTCCTCGTCCGTCCCTTGCGCACGGCGATTACCCGGATACGGCCCCCTCACCCGGTGGGGCGGTCTCACGCGGCGAGGCGGTCCCGCCCGGTGGAGCGGTCTGACCGGGTGGGGTGGGCCGGTTTGCGGCCGGGGCCGCCGGGCACCGCCGAGGTGAACGGACGCGAGGGCATGGGGGACATCATGGAACTCGGCTTCCTCAGACCGCTTTTCACCAGGCTGGGGCCTTGGGCCTCGGTCTACGTCGACACCACGCGCGCCACCGAGGACGCGCTGAAGATCCAGGAGCTCCGTGAGCGCTCGGTCGCCTCGCAGCTCATCGAAGCCGGTGCGGACGGCTACACCACCCGCGCCGTCATGGAGCGGCTCTCCCGGGAACCCGTCTCCGGCACGCCACCCGGCAGGGCGCTGTTCGCCGCGGGCGCCGAGGTGGTGCTCGACGTCCCGCTCGCGATCACCCCGGGCGGCGTCGAGGCGACCTGGTCGCTGCTTCCCCATGTCGCGCCGCTGGCGCGCCTGCGTGGCGACGCACCGAGCTGTCTCGTCGCGTACATCGACCGCACGGGCGCCGACCTGGAACTGCGCGACGCCCAGCACCGTGAGGCCGTGGGCCACGCCCGGGGCAGGGAGTGGCAGGACCGCGGACATCGTGGCCTTCCCGCCGACCGGTACGAGTGGCACTACCGGAACAAGCTCGAGAACACCTGGGACGAGACCGCCGACATCATCGCGACCGAAATCGCCCGGCAGTGGACGCGCGGCGACGCCGACCTGGTCGTGCTGACCGGCGACCCCCGTGAGCGCAGGGCCGTCCACCACCGGCTGCCCGAGCGGATGCGGACCGTCACCGTCGAGGTCGCGGGCGGCAGGGCGCCTGGCGCGTCGCGGAGCCTCCTCGAGCAGGAGATCACCCGGGTACGGGAGGACTTCGCCCGCGAGCGGCTGGAGAGCGCCCTCGAGCGTTTCCGCAAGGGCCGGGGCCGACCGGGGGAGCACCGTGCCTCCACGGTCGACACCGGTCCGGGAGAGGCCGCGGAGGGCATGCCGGCCGTCGTGGACGCGGCCCGCAACCACCAGGTGGCCACCCTGCTCCTCACGCCGGACGCGTCCGACGCCGGGCGCGAGGTGTGGATCGGGCCCGGCGCCGACGACGTGGCGGTGCAGCGCGGCGAAGCGCTGGCGATGGGGGTCGCCAAACCCGAGCGGGCGCGCGCCGACGACGCGCTGTTGCGGTCCGCCGCCGCGGCGGGCGGCGAGGTCCTCCTCGTACCGGAGAGCGTGCCCGGGCCGGCCGGGGGGCTGGGCGCGGTGCTCCGCTGGACCATGTGAGCCGCCGGACCGGCGCGGCCCGATGTCCCCGCCGGTCGGACTCGCCGGCCGCCGCTCCCTGAGGCCCGCTCGGGAGGCGCCGCCGTTCCCCGAGGCCGCCGCTCGCTAGGCGCCGGCGCGAGGACGCCGCCGCCTCAGGGCAGCTCGCGCGCCCGGACGGCGCCGGCGCCGAGGGCGTGGGTGCCTTCCTGACGCCGGACCGTGGGGTCCTGTGCGATCGCCGCCCGTACGAACGAGACCACCCGGTCGGCGTCCTCGGCGGTGACGGCCACCTGGACGAAGGGGGCGGCGGCTCTCAGCCCGACGAGGACGACCGGCCCGTGCCGGGGGCGGACGGAGAGGAAGTCACTCCCCTCGGCATGACGCCACACGCCGACGCAGACCACCTCCGGAATGGTCAGACCGCGTTCCCGTACGCCGCGCAGGGCACGCCACCAGTCCTCCTGGAGCGTCACCCCGGCCACGGCCGACAGGGGAATCCGTATGGTCCCCCGCCGCGCCACGGCCTTCTCCCACCAGCTCAGGCGAACGACCAGCTCGTCGACGTCCACACGCAGGCGTGCCATCTCCGTCCTCCCGTGCTCGGGCAGCTCACTCCGCGCCGCCCTTGGGCTTCTCGTCGTCGACGATCTCGGCGTCGACGACATCGTCATCGGCCTTGGCCTCGGCGTGCGGGGCCTCGCCGCCCGTCGCCTGGGCCGACTGCGCCGCCTGGGCGTCGGCGTACATCGCCTGGCCGAGCTTCTGGGAGACGGCCGCGACCTTCTCCGTGGCCGTACGGATCTCCGCGGTGTCGTCGCCCTTGAGCTT
>NZ_JBEXOT010000029.1:0-84708 GCF_040611675.1 Streptomyces sp. NPDC006551 | reverse complement strand
GGACGGTCCGGCCCTGACGGACCGGACGCGGCCGAGGCGGTGTGTCGCCGGTCCCGTCGACCTCGTCCGACCGGCGCTAGACCGCGTCCGCGACCGTGAACAGACCGCCGTCCGGGTCGCGCAGGATGACCTCGCGGCCGTTCCCCGCCGCCACCACGTCGGAGGCCGTCCCGCCGCCGAGTCGCAAGGCCGTCTCGACCGTCTTCTCGACGTTCTCGACCCGGAAGTGGACATGCCAGCGCGGCCGGATCTGCGGGTCCGGGGCGGCCTCCACCGCCCCGCCGGAGAGCCGGGCGACCGTGACACCGCCATGACTGAGCACGACATGGTCGTCCTCGTACGCGACCTGGCAGCAGTCCGGTGCCTCGCCCGCCCAGTCCAGCACCTCGGCGTAGAAGATCGCCGCGTCGAAGGCGTTCCTCGTCCGCAGCTCGAGCCAGGCGGGGGCGCCGCCCCGGCCCACGCTCCACCGGGGGATGACCTCGCCCTCCCAGATCCCGAAGACGGCGCCCTCGCGGTCGGAGGCCAGGGCCGCGCGGCCCGTTCCGAACCGAAGGGGACCGACGGCCACGGTGGCGCTGCGCTCCCGGATGCGGGAGGCCGTCAGATCGGCGTCGGCCACGGCGAAGTACGGAGTCCAGGCGACCGCCACCGCCAGACGCGGGGCCAGCGCACCGATCCCGGCGACCGGCGCCCCGTCGCGCAACGCGACCGAGAACTCCTCCCCCAGGCGCGTGGGCCGGAACTCCCAGCCGAACAGCGCACCGTAGAAAGTCTCCGCGGCCCGGAGATCACGGGTCATGAGACTGACCCAGCAGGGAGCGCCGGGCACGGCGTGGCTCGAGGTCGACACAGCCTTCATCCATCCGTCGTGGGCGCCTGACAGCACCTCATCCCATCCCACCCGCGGCAAGATCGCCATTCCGGCGCCGATCGGCCGGCGGTGGTCGAAGGCCGCCGCCGGCAGACCCTGTCAGTCCAGCGGCTCGAGCACGAAGACGGGAATCTCGCGCTCGGTCCTGTGCTGGTAGTCGGCGTAGTCCGGGTAGGCGGCGACCGCCCGCTCCCACCAGAGCCGCCGCTCCTCTCCGGTCACCAGCCGAGCCCGCATGTCCTGCGCCTTCGGCCCGTCCCGCAGTTCGACCAGCGGCGTGGCGACGAGATTGTGGTACCAGACCGGATGCTTCACCGCTCCGCCGTTCGAGGCCACCAGCGCGTACGCGCCCTCGTGCTCCACCCGCATGAGCGGCGTCTTGCGCAACTTCCCGCTCCGGGCGCCGACATTCGTCACCAGGACCACGGGCAGACCCCGGATCGTGGTGCCCTTCGTCCCCCCGGAGGACTCGTACAACTCCACCTGGTCCCGCACCCATTTCGTCGGGCTGGGCTCGTACTCTCCTTCGAGCGGCATGGCGTCGTCCCGTCCCCTTCGTCCTCGGTCGCCGGTCTGCGGCTTCGTCGTCCTGGCATCGCCGGCGTGGCCGGCGTGGTCCGCCGTCGCGACGCTATCCGACCCCGCGCCCCCGCGCACGCACGCACGCGTGCCCCGCACGGCGTGCGAAGCGGCCCCGGTTGCGAAAACCTGGGGGAGTCAGGAGACCGCAGCGCACACACGGAAGGACCGGGGAACCGACGTGGCGGAAGTCCGCACCGCGCTACGACAACCGATGGCCGGGCTGCTCGCACGACGCAAGGAGCCGGCCGTCGTCCAGACGCTCCGATCGACCGCGGCGGCGACCATCGCGTACGTCGTCGCCCTCCAGCTCAGCAGCGAACCCGCGCCCCTGACGGCACCGCTCACCGCGCTGCTCGTCGTGCAGGTCACCCTCTACTCCACGCTCACCACCGGCATCCGCAGGGTCAACTCGGTGGTCGTCGGCGTGCTCATCGCCATCGCCTTCAGCGTCCTGGTCGGGCTGACCTGGTGGAGCCTCGGGCTGGTCATCCTCGCGGCGCTGGTGGTCGGGAGATTCGTGCGCGTCGACGAGTTCGTGCCCGAGGTGGCCATCAGCGCGATGCTCGTCCTCGGCGTCACCCAGGTCGCCGACACCGCCTGGGACCGGGTCCTGGAGACGCTGATCGGCGCGGTGGTGGGCCTGTTGTTCAACGTGCTGCTCGTCCCCCCGGTGTGGGTGGAGACGGCGGGGGAGTCCATCGAGGACCTCGCCCGGCGCATGCGGCAGCTGCTGCTGGGCATCGGCGAGGAACTCACCTCCCCCATCCCCGTCGAACGGGCCGCCGCCCGCCTCCACGAGGCGCGCCGGCTCGACAACGACATCGCCGACGTCGACGCGGCCCTGCGCCAGGCGGAGGACAGCCTGCGCCTCAACCCGCGGGTCAAGGAAGGCCTTCTGCACCGCATCGTCCTGCGGACCGGCCTGGACACCCTGGAGATCTGCGCCGTCGTGCTGCGCGTCCTGGCGCGCACGCTGACCGACCTCGCCAAGGAACGCGAGGAGGAGGATCTCTTCCCGCAGGAGGTCGGGCCCGCCCTGGAGGAGCTGCTCGCGCATGTCGCCGACACGCTCGTCAGTTTCGGCGTCCTCGTCACCACCCGGGTCAGCGAGAGCGCGGACGCCGCCGAGGAGCGGCTCACCGGTGAACTCCTCGCGGCCCGTGCCGTCCGGGACAACGCGGCGGAGCTGCTGCTGCGGGTCGTACAGCGCGAGCCGCGGCAGTGGCAGCTCTACGGCGCGCTGCTCGCCGAGGTCGACCGGATCCTGGACGAACTGGATCTCGACCACCGGTCGCGCCGCCTGATGGAGGAGCTGGACCGCCACTCGCGCGAGCGCAGGGAGAAGCGGCCGCGGCTCTCGGCGTTCCGGGAACGGATGGGCGTCTGAGCCGGTCGGCCGGTCCGCAGGCCTGCCACCGGGGGTCGGCTGGGCGTACGAGCCGGTCGGGAGGTCCACGCCGGGGACGTTCGTGATCAGTTCCGGTCGTTCATCAGCTCCTGGAACGAGTGCATGCAGGACGCGCAGTGGCGGTCGGTCCGGTCGCGTTCTTCGGTGGGCACCCCGTCGAGGGACTGGCCGCACAGGGCGGTCGTGTTTCCCACGGGGGCGACGTGCCAGACGAAGACCCCGTCCGGGGTCGCGATGCCGACGTGCATTTCGTACATGGTCGTCTCCATGCTCGGTCGGGCGGCTTGTCCCTCCAGTGCACCGGAGACAGGGCCGGTTGCACGCCCCGAGCGCCGCTGTTCGGGTGACGGGCGTACGGCCGCACCGGCGGTGACCTGGGCGGATACGGGTCCGCATCCGACGGGCCGCCCACCGGCACGAGGGTGGCTACGCTGGATGCGGGGGCCGCTGAGGACGAGGCCCGGTGGGAGGCGACCCATGCGACGACGCCATCATTTCCACATCGACCACGCGGGGCACTCGATCAGCACGACCGTGCAGACGGGACACACCGCCGTGGTGGAGGTCCTCGTCGACGGCAAGGAGGTGGGGTACGCGAAGACGTCCGGCGACCGGCCGGTGCCGGTGACCGTCGAGCTCCCGACCGAACCGCCGACACTGGTCACGGTCCGCGCCACGCCGGGCCCCGGCATCCCGCGCTGCCTGCTCGAAGTGCCGGGGGCCGAGCCGCAGATGATGTCCCCGCGGCCCTACTGACCGTCCTTACCCGGTCCCGGGCCGGACCGGCTTCAGAGCGCTGAGACGGTCGTCGACGGCGTTCGTGAGACAGGACGCCCTGGGGCCCCGGCCCCGCACCGCTCTCACCTGGATTCCCCCGGCGGGCACGGCCCGCCGGGGGACGTTTTTGTGCGCGCCGTCCGAACGAGAGCATCCGGTCGAAGGACCGGACAGTCGCCCGCCGTCGCCACCGGCCCGCCGGGACGAAGTGGCGCAACCCGGTGGAAGACCACCCCGATCGCCGCGTCGCCAGGTCAACACTCTGTAACGCCAACGGGCTTGTCGGACAGAAGGCTTCCTTCCGCCCGCGTCGTCTGGGATCTTGCGTCCACCCCACACATCACACGGCCCGGCCGACGCCACCAGCGCCACCGGGCCATCGGAGGACGCATTGTTTTCCCACATATCCAGCCGGCTGAGACACTCCGCCATTGCGGCCGCCGCCCTCGGCGCGACCGTGGCCCTCGCGGCGCCCGCGGGACTCGCGTACGCGGCGCCGACCGCCGTCCCGGAGCCCACGTCCCCGTCGGCGCGCATGACGCCGCCGACCACCGCGACGACGGCGAAGACCTCCTCGGCCTGGGCGGCCGGCACCCGCGCCTATCTGGTGATCACCGCCCCCGGTGACACCTCGGCCGCGCGCACCGCCGTCGCGAACAACGGCGGTTCCGTCTTCGCGTCCTACGACGCGATCGGCGTGATCGTGGCGCACTCGACGTCGGCGTCCTTCGCCTCCACGATGCGCGCCGTGAGCGGCATCCAGCAGGTCGGCGCGACCCGGACGTCCGACGTCCCGGCCGACGCCTACAACCCGGCGCTCCCGGCCAACCCGTCGCAGTCCCCGACGACGCTGACGGAGACCAACCGCTGGGACATGACCCAGATCAAGGCCGACCAGGCCTGGGCGGTGACCACCGGCTCCGCGTCCGTCAAGGTCGGCATCCT
The DNA here is from genome assembly GCF_040611675.1 of Streptomyces sp. NPDC006551. Classification (NCBI taxonomy): domain Bacteria; kingdom Bacillati; phylum Actinomycetota; class Actinomycetes; order Kitasatosporales; family Streptomycetaceae; genus Streptomyces; species Streptomyces sp. NPDC006551. The sequence continues at coordinate 80,122 of NZ_JBEXOT010000029.1, read as the reverse complement.
CGACACCGGCGTGGACGACCAGCACCAGGACATCGCGCCCAACTTCAACGCCGCCGACTCGGTCTCCTGCGCCTACGGCAAGGCGGACACCCGCGCCGGCGCCTGGCGGGACATCGACACCCACGGCACGCACGTCGCCGGCACCGTCGCCGCCGCCAAGAACGGCAAGGGCGTCATCGGTGTCGCGCCGGGCGTGAAGATCTCCTCGGTCCGCATCGCCGAGAAGCCGAGCGGCCTGTTCTTCGCGGAGAACACCATCTGCGGGTTCATGTGGTCCGGTGACCACGGCTTCAAGGTCACCAACAACAGCTACTACACCGACCCGTGGCAGTTCAACTGCCCGGACGACGTCGACCAGGCCGCCATCATCGAGGGTGTGCGCAGGGCGCAGGCGTACGCGGAGAGCAAGGGCTCCCTGCAGATCGCCGCCGCCGGCAACTCCAACTACGACCTGGCCAACAAGACGACCGACAGCGAGAGCCCCAACGACTCCACGCCGGTCACCCGCACCATCACCAACGCCTGCGTCGACATCCCGACCGAGCTGCCCGGTGTCGTGACGGTCGCCGCCATGGGCAACGGCAACGTCAAGGCGTCGTACTCCAACTTCGGCAACGGAGTCATCGACATCGCGGCCCCCGGCGGCGACGGCGCCTCCGGTGTCTACTCCACCCTCCCGGGCGGCAAGTACGGCAACAAGAACGGCACCTCGATGGCCTCCCCGCACGTGGCGGGCGTCGCCGCGCTCATGGCGAGCGTCAACCCGGCCCTCACCCCGGCGGAGCTCCGCGACCGGCTGTCCGCGCAGGCGGGCGACATCGCCTGCCCGTCCGACAGCCGCTGCACGGGCACGACGACCAAGAACGGCTTCTTCGGCGAGGGTCAGGTCGACGCGCTCAAGGCCGTCGGCGGCGTCACCCCGCCGCCCGGGAAGTACTTCGAGAACCTCACCGACGTCGCGATCGGCGACAACACCACCGTCGAGAGCCCCCTCACGGTCAGCGGGGTGAGCGGCAACGCGCCGGCCACTCTCAAGGTGGGAGTCGACATCAAGCACACCTACATCGGTGACCTCAAGGTGGACCTGGTGGCCCCGGACGGCACCGTCTACACCGTCCACAACCGGTCCGGCGGCGGCACGGACAACATCGTCCAGACCTTCACCGTCAACGCCTCCTCGGAGGTGGCCAACGGTGTCTGGAAACTGCGTGTGTACGACAACGCCAACCAGGACACCGGCCGGATCGACGCCTGGAACCTGACCTTCTAGCACCCACCGTGAACACGGCGCCCGCCCCGGCCCGCCAGGCCGGGGCGGGCGTGTGTCAGGCGTCCTCGCGCAGCAGGTCCGCGCACTTCTCGCCGATCATCATCGTCGTGATGCACGGATTGACGGTGACGAGATCCGGCATGACCGACCCGTCCGCCACCCGCAGGCCCTCGACTCCCTTCACCCGCAGGCGGGCGTCGAGGGGAGCCGTCGGATCGTCGTCCGCGCCCATCTTCACCGTGCACGCCGGGTGGTAGACGGTGTTGTGCGTCTTGTGGATGTAGTCGAGCAGCTCGTCGTCCGTGTGGACGGACGGACCCGGGGCGAGTTCGGCGCCCGCCCACCCGGAGAGCGCGGGCTGTCCGGCGATACGACGGGCGAGCCTGAGGCCGTACGTCATCACTCGCACGTCGTGCTCGTGCGTGAAGTACCGGGGGTCCACCTTCGGCTTGTCGCGGTAGTCACGGGTCCGCAGCCGCACCGTTCCGCGCGACTTGGCGCGCGTGACGTTGGGCGTCAGACAGAAGGCGTTCTCGGACGTCGGGTAGCCGTGCCGCGCGGTGTTCATGTCGAACGGCACCGATCCGTAGTGGAACATCAGGTCCGGGCGGTCCAGGCCCGGCTCGGTGTCGTAGAAGATGCCCGCCTCCCACCACTGGCTCGACACCGTGGGCATCGGCTGCTTCGCCTCCCACATGATGACGCCCTCGGGGTGGTCCTGGAGGTTCTCGCCGACCCCGGCGGAGTCCACCACCACGTCCACGCCCACCTCCCGCAGATGCGCCGCGGGGCCGATGCCGGACAGCATCAGCAGCTTCGGGGTGTCGATGGAACCGCAGGAGACGACGACCTCACGGCGGGCCCGGACCGTACGGGTGTGGATCAGGTCCGGATCCAGGTACTCGGCGCCCACGCACCGGCGCCCCTCCAGGACCAGCTTCTTCGCCCGTACGCCGGTCCGTATCTCCAGGTTGGGGCGCTTGCCCATCACCGGATGCAGATACGCCACCGACGAGGACTGCCGGATGTTGTTCTCGTCGGAGTTGATCTGGAACCAGTTCGCGCCGCGCACCACCGTCGTACCGGTGTTGAAGGCGGTCGTCGGGATGCCGGCCTGGTCGCACGCCTTCAGCAGCGCCTCGCCGCACGGGTCCCCGCCCTTGAGCGTGCGGAGTTTGACGGGCCCGCTCCGGCCGTGGTGGTCACCCGGCGCGTCGTTGTTCTCCAGACGGCGGTACAGCGGGAACAGGTCCGCCGCGCTCCACCCCGTACAGCCGGCCGCCGCCCAGTCGTCCAGGTCCTCCGCCGGCGCCCAGAAGGCGATGCAGGAGTTGTGCGAGGAACAGCCGCCGAGCACCTTGGCGCGGGCGTGCCGCATGAAGCTGTTGCCGCTCGCCTGCGGCTCGACCGGGTAGTCCCAGTCGTAGCCGGAGTCCAGCAGTCCCATCCAGCGATCCAGCTTCAGGACGTTGTCGTCCCCGACGTCGCTGGGCCCCGCCTCGAGGACGCACACCGTCACGGAGGGGTCCTCGCTGAGCCGCGCCGCGACGACGTTGCCCGCGGTACCGCCGCCGACCACGACGTAGTCGAAGACATCATCGAATTCTTCGGTCATGAGGGGGTGACCTCCTTCAGTGCGACAGGCTCAGGGGGCGCCACAGCGGCGTGTTCGGCGAGAACGCCCGTACGGTGCCGCTGGACGAACCAGTAGTAGGTGAAGCCGCCCAGCGCGATCGCGCCGACGAACAGGACCGCGCCCCAGCGCAGATACCAGTGGAACGGGGCGGCGGCGTTGTACACGGCCGCGCGCGGCCAGATGAGGTTGAGCGTCATGGCGCCGCCCCACAGCACGGCGAGGATGTTGACGGGAAGGCCCCAGCGGCCGAGCGAGAACCTGCCCTCGACGGGCTTCCACCGGCCGCGCAGCCGCGCGACCAGCATCGGTCCGGTGACGAGCAGATAGGCGACGTAGATCATCACGATGCCGATGCTGGTGACCACGGTGAAGATCTGCGGCTGGCGGATGTTGACCAGCAGGATCGCCAGCGCGAGGACCCCGATGATCACGGTCGGCAGGATGGGGGTGCCGAACCGCGGGCTGACCTTCGCGAGCCGCGACGACGCCGGCAGGTTGTTGTCCCTCGCCATCGCGAAGGCGAGCCGGACCGCCGCCGTGTGCACCGCGAGCGCGCAGACGGTGACCGCGATCAGCACGCACCACAGCATCGCCTTGCCGGCCGTCGGGCCGAGGACGTCGAGGACGACGTACTGCAATCCGTCGGAGGACAGTTTCTCGCCCCGCAGATTGGACACGCTCATCAGGGCGAGGATCAGGATGAGGCCGCCGAGGACGAACGAGGCGACGATCGCCCGGATGATGGCGCGCGGCGCGTTGCGCGAGGGATCGAGCGACTCCTCACCGAGGGAGGCCGCGGTGTCGAAGCCGTACATCACATAGGCCGAGGCGAGGGAGGCGATCAGGAACGCCCCGAGGTAGCCGAAGGACTGGCCCGAGCCGGTGCCGGCCGTGTCGGTGACGACCTGCGGGCCCCGGACGACGTTCACCGCGAGGAGCACGATCAGGACGACCGTGGCGATGAGTTCGAGGAAGACACCGGCCGTGTTGATCCGTGCCATCAGCTTCACGCCGAAGGCGTTGACGACCGTCGTGAAGAGGATCAGACCGGCGGCCAGGACCACCGCGTTGGTCGCCACGTCGTACGTCCCCGTCCCGTCCCCCACGAACTGGAAGACCGAGGATATCTGAGGCAGCGTCAGCTGATAGGCGAGGGCGACCGCGGCGATCGAGACGACCGAGGCGATGAGCATCATCCAGCCGGCCAGCCAGCCGACGTGCCCGTTCCCCACCTTCTTCGCCCAGTTGTAGATGGAGCCCGCCACGGGATAGCGGGCGGCCAGCTCGGCGAAGCAGAGCGCGACCATGAACTGACCGGCGAAGACCATCGGCCACGACCACCAGTAGGCCGGGCCGCCAGTGGCGAAGCCGAAGTAGAAGAGCTGGAAGGTGCCGGTGAGGATCGAGATGTACGAGATGCCGGCCGCGAACGTGTGGAAGTTGCCGAGCGTCCGCTTGAGTTCGGGGCGATAGCCGAACTCGGTGAGCTCCGCGTCATCGCCCGGCGGGGAGAGTGGTTCAGTTGCCATTCGTCGACTCCTGGACAGTAGAGAGGGTTTCAGGCGAACCAGCCCTGCGGCTCCGGCGCGGTGTTGCGCCAGATGTGCTTCGTCTCGCGGTACTCCGCGAGACCGGCCGGTCCGAGCTCACGCCCCGTGCCGGACTGCTTGAACCCTCCCCACTCGGCCTGCGGCAGATACGGGTGGTAGTCGTTGATCCACACAGTGCCCAGGCGCAGCCGGCCCGCCATGCGCCGCGCCTTGCCCTCGTCGCTCGTCCAGACCGCGCCCGCGAGGCCGTAGATCGTGTCGTTCGCGAGCCGCACGGCCTCGTCCTCGTCGCGGAACCGCTCCACCGTCAGGACCGGTCCGAACGACTCCTCCCGCACCACCGACATCCGCGCGTCGCACTCGTCGAGCACGGTCGGCAGGTAGTAGAACCCGCCGTCGTACGCGGGCCCTTCGGGCCGGGCGCCGCCGCAGCGCAGCACCGCGCCCTCGGCGAGGCCACGCTCCACGTACGCCTCGACCTTCTCGCGATGGGCGGCCGAGATCAGCGGCCCGGTCTGCGCCTGCTCGTCGAACGGCCCGCCCAGCCGGATCTCCCCGGCCCGGCGCACGACCTCGTCCACGAACCGGTCGTGCAGCGAGTCCTCCACGAGGAGCCGCGCCCCGGCCGAGCAGACCTGCCCCGAGTGCAGGAACACCGCCGTCAGCGCCATGTCGACGGCCGTCTCGAAGTCGGCGTCCGCGAAGACGATGTTGGGGTTCTTGCCGCCCAGTTCGAGCGCGACCTTCTTCACGGTCCCCGCGGCCGCCGCCATCAGCCGGCGCCCGGTCTGCAGACCACCGGTGAAGGAGAGCAGATCGACATCGGGATGGTCGGCGAGCGGCGCGCCCGCCTCGGGCCCGGCGCCGAGCACGAGGTTGGCGACACCGTCCGGCAGCCCCGCCTCGGCCAGCAGCCGCATCAGGTGGATCGCGGTGTGCGGGGTGAGCTCGCTCGGCTTGAGGACGAAGGTGTTGCCCGCGGCGAGCGCCGGCGCCACCTTCCACGCCGTCTGGAGCAGGGGGTAGTTCCACGGCGTGATCAGCCCGCACACCCCCACCGGCTCGTACACGACCTGGCTGTCGGCCGTCGCCGTGCCGGTCTCGATCACCCGTCCCGTCTCGGCGGCGGCGAGGCGCCCGAAGTAGCGGAAGCAGTTCACGATGTCGTCGATGTCGTACGCGCTCTCCACCAGGCGCTTGCCGGTGTCGAGGGACTCGGCGCGCGCCAGCGCGTCCTTGTCGCGTACGAGAAGCTCCGCCACCCGCAGCAGCAGGTCGCCGCGGGCCGCGGCCGGGGTCGTGGGCCACGGGCCCTCGTCGAAGGCCCGGCGCGCGGCCGCGATCGCCTCGACCGTGTCCTTGCCGCCGGCCTCGTCCACGACCGCGATCAGGTTCCCGTCGGCGGGGCACCTGATCTCCCGGGTCCGCTCGTCGAGCGCGGATCGCCAGGCTCCGCCGATGAAGAGTTCGGGCATGTTCTCGTTCCTCCTGGTCAGCGCCTTCTCGGGGCGCCCTTGAGCCTGGGTGCCTATCCGGACGACGGCGTTCTAATCCGAATGTGACGGCTGACACGCCTGGTCGGAGGGCTGACCCCACAGCGTTCCTCGCAGCCACTCGTGGAAGAGCCCGATGTGGTGCTCGGTCGGGACCAGCACCCCGCCCGTCCGGTAGGCGCGGGAGGCCATCGCGGGCTGGGTGCGCTCGCACGCCTCGAAGTCCTGGACGTTGACCCGGTGGAACAGCTCCACCGACTTCGACACGTCCGCGCCGGACTCCACCACCTCCGGCGCGTACAGCCAGTCGCACTCCACGACCGTGCGGTCCTCGGCGAGCGGGAACATCCGGTGCAGGATCACGTGGTCCGGCACGAGGTTGACGAAGACCGTCGGCTTGATGGTGATCGCGTAGTAGCGACGGTCCTGCTCCTCGGCGACCTCGGGCAGCTTCGCGAAGCCCTCGCTGCCGTCCACGGTGAAACCCTTCACCTCGTCGCCGAACTCGGCACCGTGTCCCACGTAGTACTGCGCGGCGTAGCCGTCCGCGAACTCCGGCAGCACGTCGGTGAGTTCGGGGTGGATCGTGGCGCAGTGGTAGCACTCCATGAAGTTCTCGACGATCAGCTTCCAGTTCGCCTTCACGTCGTAGGTGATCCGCCGGCCGAGCGCGAGCCGCTCCGTGCCGTACCGCTCGATGGACGCGGTGTCGCCGAGCCGCTCCACGGCGGCGCCGATCACGGTCTCCTCGAAGGACGGCGGCTCGTCCGCCAGACACACCCAGGCGTAACCCAGCCACTCGCGCAGCGCGACCGTCACCAGGCCGTAGGCGGCGCGGTCGACGTCGGGCATCTTCACCAGGTTGGGGGCGGCGATCAGCTTGCCGTCGAGGTCGTACGTCCAGGCGTGGTACGGGCACTGCAGGGAGCGCCGGACCTCGCCGGACTCCTCGGTGCACAGCCGGGCGCCGCGGTGGCGGCAGATGTTGAGGAAGGCGCGCAGTTCACCGGCGCGGTTACGGCTGACGATGACGCTCTCCCGGCCGACCTGGACGGTACGGAACGCGCCGGGCTTGTCGAGGTCGGCGCTGCGCACGGCGCAGAACCACATCGATTCGAAGAGCCGCTCCTGCTCCTGCCGGAAGATCTCCGGGTCGGTGTAGAAGTGGCCGGGGAGCGTGGCGATCAGGCTCGGGGACAGGGAGGTGGTCGGTGTGGTCGTCATGGCGGACTCCTCCAGGCGGGCGCGGCGGTCGGCCGGCGAGGGTCGAAGAGAGGGAGGGGGTGCGCACGGGCACCGTGTACAGCGGATCGGCCCGGGAGATCAGCGGCGGAGACGGCTCATGCCGGGGTCGAACAGCGGCTCGTCGGCGACGGTCGCCGGCACCTTCTCGCCGAAGTACTCGATGTGCACCGCCGTGCCGGAGGCCAGCGGCGGCAGCCAGGCGTACGCGACGCAGCGGCCGAGCGTGTAGCCGTAGGACGCGCTGGTGACGTACCCGGCAGGCCGGCCGTCGACGTGCACGGGCTCCTTGCCGAGGACGACGGACGCGGGGTCGTCGAGGAGCAGCGCGGTCAGCCGGCGCCGCGGCTCCCCCGCCTTCTCGAGAGCGGCCCTTCCCACGAAGTCGCCCTTGTCCATCCGTACGGCGAAACCGACGCCGGCCTCGTACGGGGTGTCCTCGGCGGTCATGTCGTGCCCCCAGGAGCGGTAGCCCTTCTCCAGGCGCAGGCTGTTGAAGGCGGAGCGCCCGGCGGCGATCACCCCGTGCTCGCGGCCCGCCTCCCAGAGGGTGTCCCAGAGCCGCAGCCCCAGGTCGGCGCTGGTGTACAGCTCCCAGCCGAGCTCACCGACGTAACTCAGCCGCATCGCCGTCACCGGCACATGGCCGAGGTAGGTCTCCTTCGCCCGGAAGTAGCCGAAGCCCTGGTGGGAGAAGTCGTCCCGGGTGAGCGGCTGCACCAGAGCGCGGGCGAGCGGGCCCCACACGCCGATGCAACAGGTGCCGGCGGTGATGTCGCGGATGTGTACGTCGTCGGGCGCGTGCCGCAGCAGCCAGTCCTCGTCGGCGGGACTGTTGGCCCCGATCTGGAACCGGTCGGGCGCGAGGCGCGCCACGGTCAGGTCCGAGCGGATCCCGCCGGTCTCGTCGAGGAGCAGGGTGTACGTCACCGCCCCGGGCTTCTTGGCGAGGTTGTTGCTGGTCATGCGCTGGAGGAAGGCCAGGGCGCCGGGCCCGGTGACCTCCAGCCTGCGCAGCGGTGTCATGTCGTACAGCGCGACCCTCTCGCGGGTCGCGCGCGCCTCGGCGGCGGCGATCGGCGACCAGTAGCGGGCCGACCAGGCATCCCGCCCGGGTGACGCCACCCCCTCGGCGAGCGGGGCGTTCGCCTCGTACCAGTGCGGACGCTCCCAGCCGCCGCCCTCCAGGAAGAACGCGCCGAGCTGCTGCTGCCTGGCGTGGAAGGGGCTCACCCGCAAGGGGCGCGGCCGTTCCATGGGCTGCGCGGGATGGAGGATGTCGTACACCTCGACGAACTGCTGGGCGCCGCGCTCGTGGACGTACGCGGGGGAGCGCTGGACGTCCTCGAAGCGGGTCAGATCGCACTCGTGGACGTCGATCGAGGGACGCCCGTCGACCATCCACTCGGCGACGGCCCTGGCGACACCCGCCGAGTGCGTCACCCAGACCGCTTCGGCGAGCCAGAAGCCGCGCAGGGAGCGGGTCTCGCCCAGCAGGGGCATGCCGTCGGGGGTGAAGGAGAAGACGCCGTTGAAGCCCTCGTCGATCTCCGTGCCGGCGAGCGCGGGCAGCAGGGCCTGGCAGTCCTCCCAGCTGGGCGCGAAGTCCTCGGGGGTGAAGGGATACGCCGAGGGCATGCGCGTGGGCGTCACCGGCGCGTCGTCGTAGGCGGGGACGCCGAACGGGTCGACGGGCAGCGGCCGGTGGGCGTAACTGCCGATGCCGATGCGGTCGGTGTGCTCGCGGAAGTACAGATCGCGGTCCTGGAACCGCAGGATGGGGCGGGACGCCTCCGTACGGGGATCGTTGACGCCCGCGAGCTCCGGCACGGGCCGGGTCTTCGCGTACTGGTGGGCGAGCGGCAGCAGCGGAACGTCCACCCCCGCCATCCTGCCGACGACAGGACCCCAGAAGCCGGCGGCCGACACCACGTGGTCGGCGGGGAAGTTCCCCCGGTCGGTGACGACACCCGTCACCCGGCCGTCCTTCCGTTCGATGCCGGTGACGGTGTGCCGCTCCAGGAAGCGGGCGCCACGGCGCTCGGCGCGCTCCCGCTGCGCCCGGCAGGCGAGGACGGCCCGGGCGAGCCCGTCGCCGGGGGTGTGGAAGCCGCCGAGGACCTTGCTCGCGTCGAGCAGCGGCCACAGCTCCTTGCAGCGCTCGGCGGAGACGAGCTCGCCCTGGATGCCCCAGGAGGCGGCGTGACCGGCCCTGCGGTGAAGATCGGCCCAGCGCTCCTCGGTGGTCGCGAGCTCCAGGCCGCCCACCGGGTTGAAGCAGGGGAGACCGTCGACCGCCAGGGCGCTGAACTTCTCGACGGTGTACATGGCGAACGTGCTGAGCGTCCTGGACGGACTGGTGCGGAAGACGAGGCCGGGGGCGTGGGAGGTGGAGCCACCGGGTGCGGGCAGGGGGCCCTGTTCGAGGACCGTGACATCGGTCCAGCCGCGGGCGGTCAGTTCGTCCGCGAGCGAGCAGCCGACGATGCCGGCGCCGATGATCACGACACGGGGACTGGGTGCGGGCGCGTGGGACATGCCCCTCCTTGAGTCGGGGGGATGAGTGGCTTCTACCGGGCGACGGCCGACAGCGCCGACCGCTCGGCGGCGATCGTCGTGTCCTGGCCGTGCCCGGTGTGGACGACAGTGGCGCCGGGCAGGGTGAGCAGCCGCTGCCGGACGGACGACAGGATCGTCGGACGGTCGGAGTACGAGCGGCCGGTCGCGCCGGGGCCGCCGTGGAAGAGGGTGTCGCCGGTGAACACGGCGTCCAGGAAGGGCGCGTGGAGGCTGCAGCTCCCCCAGGTGTGACCGGGGGTGTGCAGGACGCGCAGCTCGGTGCCGGCCACCTGGAGCCGCTGCCCGTCGGCGAGTCCGCCGTCCGGCGCGCGCCCCGGGTGGACGTGGTCCCACAGCTCGCGGTCGGCCGGGTGGAGCAGTACGGGCGCGTCGGTGGCCTCGGCCAGCGCGGCGGCCGCGCCGATGTGGTCGTCGTGTCCGTGGGTGCCGACGACGGCGGTGACCCGGCGCCCGGCGACGGCGGCGAGGATCGCGGGGGCGTCGTGGGCGGCGTCGACGATCAGGACCTCCTCGTCGTCACCGACGAGCCATACGTTGTTGTCGACGTCGAAGGTCTCGTCGTCGAGGGTGAACGTGCCGATGGTGACGACGCGTTCGGCGCGGACCCCGCTTCCCGTCACAGGACCACGACCGAGCGCAGGACCTCGCCCCGGTGCATCTTGGCGAAGGCCGCCTCGACCTCGTCCAGGGAGATCGTCTCGGAGACGAAGGCGGTCAGGTCGAGGAGGCCGTAGAGGTACTGGTCGATGAGGACCGGGAAGTCGCGGCTCGGCAGGCAGTCGCCGTACCAGGAGGACTTCAGCGCGCCGCCGCGCGAGAACAGGTCGATCAGCGGAAGGTCGATCTTCATCTCCGGGTCGGGGACACCGACTTGGACGAGCACGCCGGCGTGGTCACGCATGTAGAACGCCTGCCGGTACGTCTCCGGCCGGCCGACCGCGTCGATGGCGATGTCCACCCCGAATCCGTCGGTGAGCGCGCGCACGGCCTCGACGGGGTCGGTGCCACGGGAGTTGACCGTGTGCGTGGCCCCGAACTTCTCGGCCTGGTTCAGTTTCCGGTCGTCGATGTCGACGGCGATGACCTTGCGGGCGCCGTTCAGACAGGCTCCGGCGATCGCGGCGTTCCCGACGCCGCCGCAGCCGATGACGGCGACGGTGTCGCCGCGGCCGACGCCCCCGGTGTTCACCGCCGCGCCGTAACCGGCCATCACTCCGCAGCCGATGAGGCCGGCGGCCTCGGGTCGGGCGGCCGGGTCGACCTTCACGGCCTGGCCTGCCGCGACCAGCGTCTTCTCGGCGAAGGCGCCGATGCCGAGCGCGGGGGAGAGGGGCGTGCCGTCGAGCAGGGTCATCGGCTGGGTGGCGTTGCGGGAGTCGAAGCAGTACCAGGGGCGGCCACGGCGACAGGAACGGCAGCTGCCGCACGGGGCGCGCCAGGCGAGGACGACGTAGTCGCCGGGCGTCAGGTCGGTCACGCCCTCGCCGACCGACTCGACGGTGCCCGCCGCCTCGTGGCCGAGCAGGAACGGGAAGTCGTCGTTGATGGCGCCCTCCCGGTAGTGCAGATCCGTGTGGCAGACGCCGCAGGCCTGCACGCGGACGAGTACCTCACCGGGGCCGGGATCGGGCACGACGATCGTCCGCACCTCGACGGGCGCGCCCTTCTTGACGGCAACGACGGCGCGGATCTCATGGGGCACGAGGGACTCCTCTGCTGTTGCGCATTGCACGATCGGTTGCGCGATGGGGAACATAGTGGGAACGCCGACAACGGCCCGTCAAGAGCCCGGGGTTAACGACTCGCAAAACCCGGCCACGGCGTGGACACGCCCCGGACACACGACGACGCGGGGCCGGGTTTCCCTGGCCCCGCGTCGGACGGAGGACGCCGCTCGTCGGCGGCCGGCGGTGGTCGGGTCAGAAACCGTGACCCATGCGCCGGGACAACTCGTCGGCCGCCACGACGGTCCGCGCGGCGAGTTCGGGGAGCCGGTCCCGCTCCAGCCGGTAGGCGGGCCCGGACACGCTGAGCGCGCCGATGACCTTGCCGTCGTGCGCCCGCACCGGCGCGGCGACCGCGTTGAGGCCCAGTTCCAGCTCCTCGGCGGCGATGGCGAACCCCTGCGCGTACGTCGAGTCAAGCTCGGCCCGCAGGATGCCCGCGCTGGTCACCGTGTGCTCGGTGAAGCGCGGCAGCGCCCGCGCGAGCAGCCCCTCCCGCAGGGTGACCGGCAGGTGGGCCAGGAGCACCTTGCCGCTCGACGTGGCGTGCAGCGGAGTGCGCCTGCCGAGCCAGTTCTGCGCGGTGACCGAGGCCGGGCCGCGGGCCTGCATGATGTTGACCGCGGCGTCGTCGTCGAGGACCGCGATGTTGACGGTCTCGCCCAGCTCGTCGGCGAGTTCCCGGCACACCGGGGCGCCCTCCTGCGAGATGTCCAGGCGCACGGCCGCCGCTCCCGCCAGGCGCAGGATGCCCGCTCCCAGGAAGTACTTGCCCCGGTCCTGCGCCTGCGCCACCAGGCCACGGGCCTCCAGGGCGCCCAGCAGACGGAACGCGGTGGACTTGTGCACCTCCAGCTCGTCGGCGATGTCGGTGACGCCGGCCTCTCCGTGTCTCGCCAGGATCTCCAGCACGCTCACCGCGCGGTCCACGGACTGGATGGCTCCCGCTCCTCCCCGGGGCGCGCGCTCCGCCGTCTCGTCGGTCTGATCAGCCACTGTGTGCTCGCGGGTCATAGCTCAGCTCTCACCATCGTGCGGTCGTCGGGCGCGCATCTTCGGGAAGCCCTTGACGCGGTGGGCACCCCGACCGGATTCTGTTGCGCATAGCGCTCCCTCATGCGCCATACGCAACGCCATGTTACCGAAGAGTCCTGGATCGAGGGGGGCCCCGTGATTCCCGTCTGCCGCCTTGAAGACCTCCCCGCGGGCGAATCCGTCCGTATCGACACCACACCGCCGATCGCGGTGTTCCACACCGAGGGCGAGCTGTACGCCATCGACGACACGTGCAGCCACCAGGACGCCTCCCTCTCCGAGGGCTGGCTCGAAGGCTGCCTGGTCGAGTGCCCGCTGCACGCCGCTTCATTCGATCTCCGCACCGGGCAGCCCACCTGCCTGCCCGCTCGTCGTCCCGTACGCACCCACCAGGTCGTCGTCGTCGACGGCTTCATCCACGTCCGGCCGGCCGCGCAGGAGGACTCCGCAGCATGAGAACAGTGACCGTCGTCGGCGCCTCGCTCGCGGGTCTGTACGCCGCCCGCGAGCTGCGCGCCCAGGGCTTCGACGGGCGGCTGGTGATCGTGGGAGAGGAACGCCACCGCCCCTACGACCGTCCGCCGCTCTCCAAGGACTTCCTCGCCGGACGTACGGACGAGGGCCGGCTCGCCCTCTGCGACGCCGAGGAGGAGACCGGACTCGCCGCGGAGTGGCTGCTCGGCACGCGCGCCCGCGGGCTCGACGCGCGTGGCCGCAGCCTACTCCTGGAGAACGGGCGGACCGTCGTCACCGACGGGGTCGTCATCGCCACCGGCGCCCGCGCCCGCAGGCTGCCGGGCGCCTCCGGACTCGCCGGGGTCCACACCCTCCGTACGCTCGACGACGCCCGCGCCCTGCGCGACGCGCTGAGCGGCGGCGGCCGGCGGGTCGTCGTGATCGGCGGCGGTTTCATCGGCGCCGAGACCGCGTCCACCTGTGCCGGGCTCGGGCATCATGTCACCGTGGTGGAGGCCGCCCCCCTCCCGCTCGTCCCCCAGCTGGGGCCCGAGATGGCGGCCGTCTGCGCCGCTCTGCACCTGCGCGGCGGGACGGAGCTCATCACCGGTGCGGGAGTCGCCCGGCTGCACGGGCGCGGCGGAGACGGGCAGGGCGGTGCCTCCGCGGTCACCGGGGTGGAACTGACCGACGGCCGGGTGCTCCCCGCCGATGTGGTCGTCGTCGGTATCGGAGCCGTACCCAACACGGACTGGCTCGCGGGCTCCACTCTCCTGGTGGACGACGGCGTCCTCTGCGACGACGGCTGCGCCACCGCGCTGCCGCAGGTCGTGGCGGTGGGAGACGTGGCTCGGGCCGGGGGGCGGCGCACCGAGCACTGGACCAGCGCGACCGAACAGCCCGCCGTCGCGGTACGCAATCTGCTGGCCGGACGCACCGTCGACGGCGCTCGCCCGCTGCCCTACTTCTGGTCGGACCAGTACGGCGCCCGCATCCAGTTCGCGGGGCGGCGGTGGGAGGGGGACACCGTCCGGGTCGTCGAGGGTTCGACGGACGAGGGGAGCTTCCTCTGCCTGTACGAGCGCGACGGCCGTACGACGGCTGTCCTCGCCGTCGACCGGCCCCGGCCCTTCCTGCGCGTACGCCGCGAGCTCGCCCGCGAGGCCCGGGCCGGGTCCACCCAGCACGCGCAAGCCGTCTGACCCACTCCGACGGCGACCGCCTCACGCACCTCTAGGCCGGCGGCCGGGACGCGGTCAGTACGCCGATCTTGTCGATGCGGTGCTCGGGGTTGTTGTTCTCGTCGCGCCAGTAGTTCCCGGCCGCGTTGTCCTCCGGCGTGGCGCAGGTGGAGATCGTGATCATGGCCTTGGTCGGCTTCTCGCCCGGCGCGCCCGGTACCGCGGCGCGTTGCTCGGCGAGGGAGCGCTCGGACCGGAAGGAGGTCTGGCGCGTCTGGACGATCTCGTACTCGTGAACCGTGCCGTCCGCCGCCCTGACGAAGACGGAGTCGCCGATCTCGACGTCCGGCAGATCACGCAGCGGTCCTCCGGCGGAGAGCCGGTGAGCCGTCACCAGGAAGTTGCCGACCTCGCCGGGACCGACACCGCCCCGGTCACCCTGGGGGCTCGCCGCGACACCCCGGTCCTGGATCCGGGTGCCCGGCGTGTCGTCGGTCGTCCCCTCGTACGGGACGACACGCAGGTCCTTCACGCCGATGGACGGTATGGAGAGCCGGGAGGGCTGATCCTTCTTGTCCGGCTCCGGCGTCGGCGCGACCGCGACGGGGGCGGCGGCGGTGGACGGTGGCGTACTCGGACCGGGGCTCGGAACGAGGCTCGTCGCGACGGAGGCGACGGGGGAGGCGGACGTGCCCTCAGGTCCGGGGGAGGAGGCTGTCCGGTGATCAGCGAGCGAGGAACAGCCGACGAGCGCGGCGAGAGCCGCGGCGGCAAGGGCGGGGAGGACGGTTCTGGGTCGGATCATGGCGCTTCCCGATGGGTGGCCGGGGATCTGGGGCCACCCGGCGACGGCGGTGGCCACTCAGCCGCATAACGACCGGAATCGATCCCGTATTCCTGCGCCCGTATTCCTGCGAAAGGGCCCTGGTCGAGACCGACCAGGGCCCGAAGATTCCGCCCGGGGCGTCGAGGGCCCCTGTGGGCAGTGACGTTCCCGGCCCCGCACGCGCTGAAGGAAGCATGAGCGAGATCGAATCGATGAGCGGGACGGGCGTACGGCGGAGCGGATCCGTGCGGGTGTGTGGCTGAATGTTCCGTCTGTCGCCGCGCTCCTGGCTGATTCTGGCCGCGTCCGCCGCCACGCTCCTCGTGCTGATGGGGCTGCTGTCGTTCCCTTCCCTGACTTCCGCCCTGACCTCCGCGTGGCCCGCCACCGCCGGTCGCCCGGCTCTCCCGGCCCCGCCCCTGCCGGATGTCCCGCTTCCCGGGGGCGGCACGGCCCGGCTCTCGCAGTGCGGGGTGGACGACGGGCCCCGGCCGCCGGCGCGGGGGGAGGGGGAGCGGGGGAGCGATCCGCAGCTGATCGACGGCGGCTGGGAGGCGGTCGGTGCGGGCCCGAAGACGCCGGGCCGGAACCGCTTCACCGTCCACCTCGCGGTCCGGACCGTCGACCGTCCCCTCCTTCTCGACGCGCCCCTCTCCGGCGGACGCGTCGAGCTCGACATCTACGGTCCGCACGGCCAAGGCCGCCGGGCCTCGGCCCGGGGCCTGACGGCGACCGTCGTGGACGACGGGCCTGGACGCAAGCCGCTGCAGCCCCCGGCGTCCGGAAAGTTCAGGGTCGACCCCGGTGAGTCGCTGCTGGTCGACGTGGAACTGCCGGCCGCCGCCGTGTGCCCCGGCCATACCCTGCGCGATGTCGGCAGTTGCTCCCCCGAGCTCACCAACGACGCGGCGGACTGCCCGGTACTGGTGGTCACCCTCTCGGACCCCGCCATCCGCGCCCACCGCGCGGCCGTGACGGGGCAGAGTCCGGAGCGGCTCAGCGAACGACTGGTCATGGTGTCGCTCGAGCCGGAGATGTCGGAGACCTGAACGGTCGGATGTGAACCGAGCGGGCCTGCGCGAGCGGGCCCGCACGCGCCGGCTGGGCGAGCGGGGCGCGTGAGCGTCCGAATCGGGCGGGACGCACCGGTACGCATCACCGCAAGCCGCGCACCCGCCGGTCGCCGCCCGCTCTCATGCGGCACCCCCTGAATGATCAGAAGAGGGGCGGGTTAGCATATGAGCGCCGCCTAGCTCGAAAGATAAACCTGTGACTGTCAATGACGACTCGTTCACCAATTGGAAGAACCGCGAGGAGATCGCGGAGTCGATGATCCCGATCATCGGGAAGCTGCACCGGGAGCGGGACGTCACCGTCCTTCTGCACAGCCGCTCCTTGGTGAACAAGTCGGTGGTCAGCATTCTCAAGACCCACCGATTCGCCCGGCAGATCGCTGGTGAGGAGCTCTCGGTCACCGAGACGCTGCCGTTCCTCCAGGCCCTCACCACGCTCGATCTCGGCCCTTCCCAGATCGACATCGGCATGCTCGCCGCGACGTACAAGAGCGACGACCGCGACCTGTCCGTGGAGGAGTTCACGGCCGAGGCCGTGGCCGGTGCCACGGGCGCCGACAAGATCGAGCGCCGTGAGGCCCGCGACGTCGTCCTCTACGGCTTCGGCCGCATCGGCCGCCTCGTCGCCCGCCTGCTCATCGAGAAGGCCGGCTCCGGCAACGGCCTGCGTCTGCGCGCGATCGTCGTCCGCCGCGGCGGCGAGCAGGACATCGTCAAGCGCGCCTCGCTGCTGCGCCGTGACTCCATCCACGGTCAGTTCCAGGGCACGATCACCGTCGACGAGGCCAACAGCACGATCGTGGCCAACGGCAACGAGATCAAGGTGATCTACGCCGGCGACCCGTCCGAGGTCGACTACACGGCGTACGGCATCAAGAACGCCATCCTCATCGACAACACCGGCAAGTGGCGTGACCGCGAGGGTCTGTCGAAGCACTTGCGCCCCGGCATCGACAAGGTCGTCCTGACGGCCCCGGGCAAGGGCGACGTTCCCAACATCGTCCACGGCGTCAACCACGACACGATCAAGCCGGACGAGCAGATCCTGTCCTGCGCGTCCTGCACCACCAACGCGATCGTCCCGCCGCTGAAGGCGATGGCGGACGAGTACGGCGTGCTCCGCGGCCACGTGGAGACCGTCCACTCGTTCACCAACGACCAGAACCTGCTGGACAATTACCACAAGGCCGACCGTCGCGGCCGTTCGGCGCCGCTCAACATGGTCATCACCGAGACCGGTGCCGCCTCCGCCGTCGCCAAGGCGCTGCCCGACCTCAAGGCGCCGATCACCGGCAGCTCGATCCGCGTTCCGGTCCCGGACGTCTCGATCGCGATCCTCAGCCTGCGCCTGGGCCGAGAGACCACACGCGAAGAGGTCCTGGACTACCTCCGCAACGTGTCGCTGACCTCGCCGCTCAAGCGCCAGATCGACTTCACCACGGCCCCCGACGCGGTCTCCAACGACTTCATCGGCTCGCGCCACGCCTCGATCGTCGACGCCGGCGCCACGAAGGTCGACGGCGACAACGCGATCCTGTACCTCTGGTACGACAACGAGTTCGGCTACTCCTGCCAGGTCATCCGCGTCGTCCAGCACGTCTCGGGCGTCGAGTACCCGACGTACCCGGCTCCGGCGGTCTGACTTCGCCGCACTGCCTGATCCGCCGCCCTGTCCGACAGGGTGGCGTGGGGGCGGTCGGATCCTCTTGGGGATCCGGCCGCCCCCTTCTGTCGTCCGGGATTCCGCCCCGGGCGTTCGATCCAGCCCGGCGCTCCCCGCTCCTGTACCGGTCGCCCGGCATCCGCTGATCCCCAGAGCCCCGCCATCCGCTGATCCCGTGAGCCCCGGCGGCCCCGCCAGGCACCCTTGACGCCCAAGATGTTACCGGTAACATTTCGCCTCGTCGCAGCGCTGCCGGCGCCCGCCGGCCCGGTCGTTCCCCTGTCGTCCTACCGGTCCCGCGCTCCGAGAACCGCGTACCACCCGTCCCATCTCCCTCCGTGTTCCATACGCGAAAGGTGTGCTGTGCCACGGGAAATACGTTCTTTCGACACCAGGCGACCGGTGCTCAGCGTCGTCGTCCCCTGCTACAACGAGGTGGAGGTCCTCGCCCACACCCACGCCCGGCTGTCACAGGTCCTCGCCGCGCTCGCCGGTTTCGAGTGCGAGCAGATCTATGTCGACGACGGCAGTTCCGACGGCACCTGGGAAGCCGTCAACGCCCTTGCCCGGACGAGCGGTTCGGTGCGGGCCGTGCGGCTGAGCCGCAACTTCGGCCATCAGGCCGCCTGCCTGGCCGGGCTGCGCGAGTCCGCCGGCGACGCGGTCGTCGTCATCGACGCGGACCTTCAGGACCCCCCGGAGCTGATCCCCGACATGGCGGCCCTGTGGCGCGAGGGCTGGTCCGTCGTGTCCGCGCGGCGCCGCGCCCGCGACGGCGAGACATGGTTCAAGAAGGCCAGCGCCTATGCCTTCTACCGCTTACTCAACACACTCTCCGACCACGCCCTCGCCCTCGACACCGGCGACTTCCGGCTGCTGGACCGGGAGTTGGTGGACCTCCTCGCCTCCACGCCGGACAAGAACCTCTATCTGCGCGGCGCGGTCAGCTGGTTCGGCCTCCCCGAGACCAGCGTGACGTACGACAGGGACCCACGCCACGCCGGCGAGTCCAAGTACACCCTGCGCAAGATGCTCGCCCTCTCCCGGCGCGGTCTGCTGGCCGGTTCGGTGGCACCGCTGCGGCTGTCCACCTACCTCGGAACGGCCGTCCTCGCCGGCGGACTCGCCGCCGCCACCGTCCGGCGCGACCCGCGACTGCTCGCCCGGCCCGGCGCCTTCGGGGCCCACGCCCTCGCCCTCGGGATCGTCGGCGAGTACCTCCACGCCGTCTTCCGTCAGGTGCAGGGCCGCCCCGACTACGTCATCGCCGACCGCGTCGGCGCCCCGGGCGCCCTCGCCCCCGCACCCCACCCCCTCGCCGAGAAGGAGCGTGTCGCCCTGTGAGTACGGAAGTCACCCCCGCGACCGGCCGTGCCGCCGCGCCCGTGGACGTCGTCATCGTCGGCGCGGGATTCACCGGCCTCGCCGCGGCGCTCGAACTGGCCTCACAGGGCCGCGGTGTGCGGATCGTCGAGCGCGAGGAGCAGATCGGCGGGCTGGCCGCGAGCTTCGACATCGGCAACGGCAAACGCCTCGAACGCTTCTATCACCACTGGTTCTCCTCCGACGAGGAGATGATCCGGCTCTGCGAGAGCCTGGGCATCTCCCATCTCCTCGAAGCGCACGAGACCCGCACCGGTGTCTACTACGCCAACTCGGTCTACCGCCTGTCCGCACCCCTGGACGTGCTGCGCTTCGCGCCGCTCCCGCTGCGCGACCGCATCCGACTGGGACTGCTCGCCCTGCGCGCCCGACGGGTCAAGCACTGGCGGGAACTGGAGTCGCGGACGGCGCGCGAATGGCTGGTCGCCCTCGGCGGACGGCGCGTGTACGACGTGGTCTGGCGGCCGCTCCTCGAGGGCAAGTTCGGCGCGTACGCGGACCAGGTGGGCGCCACCTGGATGTGGACCAAGCTGCATCTGCGGGGCGGCAGCCGCACCCGTTCCGGCAAGGAGACGCTGTACTACATCAAGGGCGGCTGCGAGGCGCTGCTGGCCGCGCTGCGGAAGCGCCTGGAGTCGCTCGGCGTCGACATCCGCACCGGCGTGCCCGTCGAGGCGGTGCACACCGACGACGCCGGGGTGAGCGGTGTGACGGCGGGCGGCGTGTTCCACCCGGCCCGCCAGGTGCTGATCACCGCCGCGCCGCGACTGGCCGCCCGACTCCTCGACCACGACGGGGCGGGACACCCGGCCGTGCCGGAGCTGCGGCGCCGCTGGTC
This sequence comes from Streptomyces sp. NPDC006551, assembly GCF_040611675.1. Taxonomy (NCBI): domain Bacteria; kingdom Bacillati; phylum Actinomycetota; class Actinomycetes; order Kitasatosporales; family Streptomycetaceae; genus Streptomyces; species Streptomyces sp. NPDC006551. The sequence continues at coordinate 60,172 of NZ_JBEXOT010000029.1, read as the reverse complement.
GGCCGTCGACTACCTGGGCAACGTCTGCCTGGTCCTGGAGAACAACCGCCGGCTCTCCGACACGTACTGGCTCAACGTCAACGACCCGGACTTCCCCTACGTCGGCGTCATCGAGCACACCAACCTCGACCGGCCCGAGCGGTACGACGGCACCCATGTCGTCTATCTCTCGAAGTACCTGCCGACGGACGCGGACCTCTACCGGATGTCCGACGAGGAGGTCTTCGAGTACAGCCTGCCGCACATCCGGCGCATGTTCCCCGGCTTCGACCGCGACTGGGTGGAGCGCTACCACGTCTGGCGCGCCGCGCACGCGCAGCCCGTGATCACCCCGCACTACACCCGTGTGATGCCGTCGGTGGAGTCCCGCGTGAGGGGTCTGTATCTCGCGGGCATGGCGCAGGTCTTCCCCGAGGACCGGGGCACCAACTACGCCGTACGGGACGGCCGCAGGGCCGGACGTCTCATCGCCGACCGCCTCACCGAGGACGGCACGGCCACGGACGGTACGGCCAAGGACCGCCCCGCCGACGACCGTCCCACCGACGACCGCCTGACCGCATCCGCCACCGGGAGCCACGATGCCTGAGCTCATCACCCTGGACCAGGCCGAGGCGATGACCACCGAGCAGGTCCACGACCTGTACCGGCGGTTCGTCAGCCGCAGCCAGGTCTCCCTCATCGGCTCGTTCGGCTTCGGACGCGACCTGGTCGACCACGCCGAGGGAGCGTGGATCCACCTCCGCGACGGCCGCCGCGTCCTCGACTTCACCGGAGGCGTCGGTGTCCTCAGCCACGGGCACAACCACCCCCGCATCCTCGCCGCGCGGCGCCGCTTCCAGGAGTCGCGCCGCATGGAGGTGCACAAGAACTACTTCTCGCCCTACGTGGCGGCGCTCAGCCACAACCTCGCGGCCCTGCTGCCCGGCGACCTGAACATCAGCTACTTCCCCAACTCGGGGGCGGAAGCCGTCGAAGGAGCGGTGAAGCTCGCCTACAAGTACCACCGGGGCCGCCGCGGCACGGTCCTGCACACGGACATCGCCTTCCACGGCAAGCTCCTCGGCGCCGGAAGCCTCACCGCCTCGCCCGAGATCCACTTCCCCTACCCCCAGATCCCCGGCACCGACACCTTCGCCTACGACGACCTGGACTCCTTCCTCCTCGCCCTGGACCGGCACACCTGGTCGTCCGGCGAGAGCGACGTGTACGCCGTCGTCGTCGAGCCCTTCAGCGCCTCCAGCCTGCGCGCCTGCTCGGCCGAGTTCCTGCGGGCGCTCCGCCGGATCTGCACCGAACGCGACATCGTGCTGATCTTCGACGAGGTGTACACCGGCTGGGGCAAGACGGGAGCGCTCTTCCACTTCATGCACCACCCGGGGCTCGTGCCCGACATCGTGACGACCTCCAAGTCCTTCGGCGGCGGCAAGGCGTCGATCTCCGGCTACATCACCCGGGAGCCGATCTTCCGCGCCGCTTACGACAACCTGTCCGACGCGACCCTGCACAGCACGACGTACTACGGCTTCGGCGAGGAGACCGCGACCGCCCTCGAAGCGGTGGCGATCGCCGTCGACGAGGACTTCCCCGGCCGCGCCCGCGAGCTGGGCGAGCGCCTGCGCACGGGGCTGTCGGAGATCGCCGACCACCACCCCCGTCTGGTCAGGCGGGTGGAGGGGAAGGGCGCCCTGCACGGCGTGTTCCTCACCCCGGGCCCCCACATCCCCGCCAAGCTGCGCGAGATGCTGCCCACCTCGGTCGCCAAGGACCCGCAGGCCGTCTCGAAGCTGCTGACGGGCGCCGTGGTCGCCGCTCTCTACCGTGACCACGGGATCCTCACCTTCTTCGGCTCCAACCGCGCCATCGCCCTCATCGTCTCCCCGCCGCTGGTGGCCCGGGCCGACGAGGTGGACCTGTTCGTGAAGGCGCTGGACGAGGTGCTCGACCAGGGGGCCGCCCGGCTGCTGGCCGGCCTGGTACGGGAGAAGGTGACCGGGTGAGGGCGCGCCGTACGGTCAGCGCCCGGATCACCGACCGCGACCTGTACGACTCGGGGCTGCCGCACTGCTGGGCCGGTGCCTACGCGGCGCTGAGCCCGGCACCGGCCCTGGGCCGGGCGGTCCACCACACCGCCGAGAGCCTGAACCGGATGCCCGCCGCGTACCGGTGGGGGACCGCCGCGGCTCTGCGTCTCTTCCCGGTCGCCTTCCGCGCCGTCACGCGCCGGCACCCGGCCGTCGCCACTCCCGAGGAGATCCACCGCGGTCTGGCCCGGCTGCGCGCGCTGCCCGGCTTCGCCGAACTGCTCCGCCTCACCACGGCTCTGGCTCTGTACGGCGCGCTCGACGGCACCGCCGTCCGGCCGCCGAACCGGCGGAAGGAGGCCCTGCGATGAGGCGGGCAGGCGGGACGGCCCGCCCTACGGAGATCACGTGCGACGCCCTGGTCGTCGGCTCCGGCGCGGGCGGCAGCGTGGCCGCGCTCGAACTGGCCCGCGCCGGACGTTCGGTGACCGTTCTGGAGGAAGGCCCCCGCGTCACCACCGAGGACCTGGCCACCACCGACCCGGCGGAGTCGATGCGGCGCCTCTACCGCAACGCCGGCGCGACCGCCGTCCTCGGCACCCCCACCATCGCCTACGGGGAGGCTCACGCCGTCGGAGGCACCACCGTCGTCAACGGCGGCCTGCTGTGGGAGCCCTCACCGGCGGTCCTCGATCGCTGGGCCCTCTGGTCCGGGTACGGGAGCTACCGCTCCCCGGTCGTCGCCCCCCGCTTCGCCGAGGTCCAGCGGCGCCTCGGCATGATCACGCAGGAGCACGGCGACGGCAACGAGGACTCCCGGCTGCTGGCGCGCGCGGCCGAGTCCCTGGGCTGGCGCTGGCAGCACCCGCAGCGCGTGGTGCGGGACTGCCGACACCTCAACCGCTGCGCCACCGGCTGCCCGAGCGGTGCCAAGCAGAGCATGGCCGTCACCTATCTGCCGCAGGCCGAGGCGCTCGGCGCGCGCATCCGGGACGGCGTGCGCGTGGAGCGGATCACCCACCGGCAGGGCGTGGTGCGCGGCGTGGAGGCGACCGACTCCGCCGGCCGCCCGCTGCGCTACCGCCCGCGTACCCTCTTCGTCGCCGCCGGGCCCGTCGGCACGCCCGTACTGCTGCGCCGCAGCGGCATCCACCGGCGCACGGCCGGGCGCCGGCTCGCGCTCCACCTCAACCTGAGGACGGTGGCCCGTTTCCCCCGGATCGTCGACGCCGTACGCGGCACCATGTTCACCGCCCAGGTCCAGGAGCACTCGGCCCTCGGCATGCTCGTCATGCCGTCCAATCTGACGCCCGGCGGTCTCGGTGCCGCGCTCGCCGGGCGCGACCCGAGACAGGTCGACGAACTCCTGGCCTCGCTGCCGCATCTGGGCATGTTCACCACCCAGGTGCGCATGCAGGGAACGGCGGGAATCGCGGGGACCCTGGGCGGCGCACCGGTGCTGCGGCACGGCATGACCAGAGCCGATCACCACGTTCTGACGCTGGCGTTCCGCAGAACCGCACGGCTGCTGTTCGCCGCCGGCGCGGTGGAGCTGGTGCCCCCGACGTCCGCCGCCGGCCCGCTGCGCACCGAAGCGGACGTGGAGGAGTACTGCGCCCGCGTCCGGCCCGCCGACTGGGAGCTGGTGTCGGTGCACGCCATGGCCAGTTGCCCCATGGCGCTGCCGGAGCGGGGCGGGGTCTGCGACGAACTCGGCAGGCCGCACGGCTTCACCAACCTGCATCTGTGCGACGCCGCCGTGCTGCCCGGAGCTCCCGGGATCAGCCCGCAGGGAACGATCATGTCCTTCGCCCACGAGATCGTGGGCCGCCATCTGGAGACCGTGTGAGCGAGCGAACGACCGACCGATCGACCGACCGATCGAGCGGGCAACGCCCGAAGGAGGCCCAAGCAGCCGCGAGTGCCCCGTTGTTCAGCCCCGCCGCCGTGGTCGCGTCCTGTGTGGGCTTCGTCCTCATCGGGGCGCTCCAGGCGCTGTACGGTCCCGCGATCCCGGCCCTCCGCGAGGAGTTCGGGCTCTCCCCGTCGGCCGCCGGCCTCGGCCTGAGCGCCCACTTCGTCGGCGGAGTCGCCGGAGTGCTGCTCTTCGACCGGCTCTTCGGGCGCCTCGGCAACCGGCAGATCCTGGCGAGCTCGTACGTACTGATGGCCGTCGGCGCCGCGGGCTTCGCGCTGGCGCCCAACTGGCCCGTGGCCCTGGCCATGGCCCTCCTGGCGGGACTCGGCTTCGGCGGCATCGACTACGGCCTCAACCAGCTGTTCGCGATCGGCTTCGGCCACCGCTCGACGGCGATGCTGAACATCCTCAACGCGCACTTCGGCGTGGGAGCGATCCTCGGCCCGGCACTGATCGGCGCGGTCGGCTCCGCGCACTATCCCGCGATCTTCATCGGCTTCGCGCTCGCCAACCTGCCGCTGCTGCTGTGCCTGAAGGGGGTACGCGACAAGGCACCCGACCCCGCCGGCGCGCCGGCCGGAGAGACCGGCGGCGGCCAGGTGCTCGGCCGAAGCCTGGGCTCCGTGCTCGCGGTCTTCGTCACCCTGTACGTGCTGCACGTGGGCATCGAGGCGGGAGTCGGCGGCTGGGAGCCCACCCATCTGGAGACGGTCGGGTACAGCGCGGGAATCGCCGCCACCGCCACCTCCGTCTACTGGCTGATGATGACGGTCGGACGGTTCCTCGTGGCGCCGATCGCGCTGCGCTTCTCGGCCCAGGCCATCATCACGGTCTCGTGCGCGGGCATGACGGTCTGTCTGCTGCTCGCCGCCGTGCCGGGGCTGGCACCGTACGCGTACGCCGGTGTCGGTCTCTTCATCGCGCCGATCTTCCCGACCGGCCTGCCCTGGCTCCACCGGGCCGCCCCGCGGGCGCGCAGGGCCGGAGCGGTGGTGATCGCCGCGTCCATGATCGGCGGTGTGGCGGCGGGGCCGGTGCTGGGCAAGGCCATCGAGTGGTCCGGTGTCCGCGCGGTGCCGCTCCTGCTGTGCGGCGTCTCGGCTCTCTGCCTGGCCGCCACACTCTGGCTGATCCGCGCCACCCGAAGCGGCACCGGGACCTGAGCCTTCCGGCCCCGGTCCGGCCACCCGAAGCGGCACCGGGACCTGAGCCTCCCGGCCCCGGTCCGCCCCCACTGATCCCCCCCCACACCGATATCCCCCGACCTGAGCCCGCGACCCGATCCCGGCAGTCCCCGCCCTCCCCGCCCTCCCCGCCGAAGGGAAGCCTCCCCGTGCCCGCTCTGACGACGACGTCCGACGGATTCCTGCTCCATGACGAGCCGTTCCGCATCATCTCCGGTGCCATGCACTACTTCCGCGTCCATCCCGGGCAGTGGGCCGACCGGCTCCGCAAGGCCCGCCTCATGGGCCTCAACACTGTCGAGACGTACGTCCCCTGGAACCTGCACCAGCCCGAACCCGACGGCGAACTCGTCCTCGACGGGCTCCTCGATCTGCCGCGCTACCTGGAACTCGCCCATGCCGAAGGGCTCCGGGTCCTGCTGCGCCCCGGCCCGTACATCTGCGCCGAGTGGGACGGCGGCGGCCTGCCCACCTGGCTCACCGCCGACCCGGACGTGCGGCTGCGCAGCACCGACCCGAAGTTCACCGGGGCCGTCGACCGCTATCTCGACCGGCTGCTGCCGCCCCTGCTGCCCTACATGGCCGCCTTCGGCGGACCCGTGATCGCCGTCCAGGTGGAGAACGAGTACGGCGCCTACGGCGACGACACCGCCTACCTCGACCACCTCGCCCGGTCCCTGCGAGCACGCGGCGTCGAGGAACTGCTCTTCACCTGCGACCAGGCCGACCCCGAGCACCTGAAGCGCGGCAGCCTGCCCGGCGTCCTCGCGACCGGCACCTTCGGCAGCAAGATCACCGACCAACTGGCGCGGCTCCGCGAGCACCGCGGCGAAGGCCCGCTGATGTGTACGGAGTTCTGGATCGGCTGGTTCGACCACTGGGGCGAACCGCACCACGTACGGGACGCGGCCGACGCCGCCGCCGACCTCGACCGGCTCCTCTCGGCCGGCGCCTCCGTCAACATCTACATGTTCCACGGCGGCACCAACTTCGGCTTCACCAACGGGGCCAACCACGATCACGCGTACGCTCCGACGGTCACCTCGTACGACTACGACGCCCCGCTCACCGAAGGAGGCGATCCCGGACCCAAGTACCACGCGTTCCGGGAGGTGATCGCCCGCCACGCGCCCGTCCCCGACGAGGCGGTCCCCGCGCCGTCCGCCAAGCTTCCGCCCCTCACCGTCAGCCTGGACCGCCGGGCTCCGCTGCTCTCCCGGGCGGGCGCCCTGGCCGAGCCCGTCCGCACCGACGACCCGGTCACCATGGAGGAACTGGGGCAGCGGAACGGATACGTCCTCTACCGCACCACCCTCTCCGTCGCGGGCGACGGACTGCTGCGCTTCCCGGACGGGGTCGGCGACCGCGCCCAGGTCTTCGTGGCCGGCGTCCCCGTCGGCGTACTCGAACGCGAACGGCACGACGAGGCCCTGCCCGTGCGCGTCCCGTACCCCGGAGCCGGCCTGGACGTTCTCGTGGAGAACATGGGCGGCGTCAACTACGGTCCGCGCATCGGCACGCCCAAGGGCCTGTTCGGGCCGGTCACCTTCGACGGCACGCCCCTGCGGGGCTGGGACTGCCACCCGCTGCCCCTGGACGGCCCCGGTGTCCTCGACCGGCTGCCCTTCGCACCGGCCGGCGCCGCCGCGGAGCTCGGCCCCGTCTTCCACCGCGGGACCTTCGAGGTGCGCACCCCGGCCGACACCTTCCTGGAGCTGCCCGGCTGGACCAAGGGCCAGGCATGGATCAACGGCTTCCACCTCGGCCGCTACTGGAACCGCGGCCCGCAACGCACGCTGTACGTCCCCGCGCCCGTCCTGCGCCCCGGCGTCAACGACCTCGTCCTGCTGGAACTCCACGCCACCACCCGCACCCTCGCCCAGCTCACCGACACACCCGACCTCGGACCGGAGAAGCCCTGATGACGCACCACCGGCTGCACGTCCCCGCGCCCGCCGCGGCCCCGCTGACCGGCCACCTCCCCTTCACCGACGCCCCCTCGGCCGCCGATCCGATCGCGGTGACCAGCCGCTGTCTCACCCGCGGCGGCCGGCCCTGGTTCCCGGTCTCCGGCGAGTTCCACTACACCCGCTACCCCGCCCGGCACTGGGAGGAAGAACTCCTGAAGATGAAGGCCGGCGGCGTCACGGCCGTCGCCAGTTACGTCATCTGGATCCACCACGAGGAGATCGAGGGCCGCGTCCGCTTCGACGGCGACCGCGACCTGCGGCGCTTCGCCGAGCTCTGCGCCCGTCACGGTCTCGACTTCATCCCTCGCATCGGCCCCTGGTCCCACGCCGAGGTACGCAACGGCGGTCTGCCCGACTGGCTCCTCGCCCGCGACTGCGCACCCCGCACCGACGACCCCGCCTACCTCGACGCCGTACGCCCATGGTTCGCGGCCATCGCCGAACAGCTGCGCGGCCTCGACCGCGCGCACCACGGCCCGATCGTCGCCATCCAGATCGAGAACGAGCTGTACGACCAGCCCGGCCACCTCCGCACGCTCAAGACGATGGCCCAGGAGGCCGGTCTCGACGCACCGCTGTGGACCTCGACGGCCTGGGGAGGGGTGCGGCTTCCGCCCGACGAGCTGCTGCCGCTCTACGGCGGCTACCCGGAGACGTTCTGGACCGAATGGGACGGCGGCTGGCCCGACACCTGTCGCAAGCACTTCTTCTTCACGCACCAGCGCGACGACGAGGGCATCGGCGCCGACCTGCGCCCGACGACCGTGGGGGGAGGCGACCCCGTCCCCTCCGACCGGTTCCCCTGGGCCACCTGTGAACTCGGCGGCGGCATGGCGGCGGCGTACCACCGGCGGCCGCGGGTGGACCCCGAGGACGTCGGCGCGCTCGGCCTCACCAAGATCGGCTGCGGCTCGGTGTGGCAGGGCTACTACATGTTCCACGGCGGTACGAATCCCACCGGCGAGCTGACCACCCTCCAGGAGTCGCACGCCACCCACTACCCCAACGACCTCCCCGTCCTCACCTACGACTTCCAGGCGCCGCTCGGCGAGTACGGCCAGTACCGGCCCTCGTACCACGAACTCCGGCTCCAGCACCTCATGCTGGCCGACCTCGGCCACCTGATCGCGCCCATGGAGTCCGTGCTGCCCGAGCGGCAGCCGACCGGGCAGCACGACCGGGACACCCTCCGCTGGGCCGTCCGCGGCGACGGCACCTCCGGCTTCCTCTTCGTCAACAACCACCAGCCCCACGAGCCGCTGCCGAGCCATCCGGACACGACCTTCACGGTCGACTTCGCCGACGGGCCCGCCCTGTCGCTGCCCAGCACGCCCGTGACCGTCCCCTCCGGCGCGTACTTCTGCTGGCCGCTGCGTCTGGACGTCGCCGGGCTCCGTCTCGACTGGGCCACCGCCCAGCCGGTGTGCCGGGTCGACGATCGCGGGCGCACCGTCCTGGTGCTCGCCGCCACCGACGGCATCACCCCCGAACTCGCCCTCGACTCGAGCACCGTTCAGTCCGTCACCACACCCACCGGATCCGTGACACGCGCCGACGGCCGCATCCTGATCACCGGACTGCGGCCCGGCACGGACGCCCTCGTGGAGGTGAACACGGCGGACGGCGGACGGGTCGGCCTGCTGGTTCTCGACGCGGCGACGGCGCGCACCGTCTACCGGGGCTCCGCGTGGGGAGCCGAGCGGATCGTCCTGTCCCGCGACGGCGTCGTCTTCGACGGCGACGAGGTCCGCCTGCACGGCACCGGCACCTCGTCGTCCTTCGCGGTCCTGCCCGTCCCCGAGCGGCCACCGGTGGCGGCCGGGGCGAGCGTGTACGCAGAGGCGGACGGGGTCCTCACCCGCTACACCCTGCGGCCGGACGGCCGGACCGGCGTCGGGGTCCCGGACCTGCCGGACGACCTGCCCGGTGGCCGGGGCCATGGCCTGCCCGACGACCGCGCCCACCGCCTGCCCGAGGGCCGCCTGCCCGACGAGCTGCCCGAGGGTCAGGGCACCGCTCTGCCCTTCACCTTGCTCCGGCCCGCCGGCACGGCCCCCGAGACCGTGACCGGCACACTGGGCCGGGCGAGCGCCCCCGCCGACAAGCACTTCGACACCACCGCGGCCGAGTACCGCGTCGACGTACCCGGCCACCTCCTGGACGACGCGGCGACCACGCTCCTGCGGGTCCGCTGGACCGGCGACGTGGGGCGCGCGTACGTCGGTGAGACCCTCGTCGCCGACCAGTTCCACGCGGGCGGTGTCTGGGAGATCGGCCTGGACCGGCTGCCCGCCGATCTCCTGCTCACGGAGGGACTGCGCCTGAAGCTGCTGCCGCTGCCCCCCGGCGCCCCCGTCCACCTGCCCGCCCAGGTGGGTGAGGCGGGGCAGGAAGCCGCGGTACGGCACGTCGAATGGGCCACCGTCCGTACCTGGACGACGCGGGCCGGCTGAGCCGCCCGACGGACACGGGCCGCCCTTCGCCCCCGGCACCTGCCCGGTAGGGAGGGCGGCCCCGGTACGGTTCGTCCCGCTCCGCCTATCCTGTGGGCCCGACACGCGGGACAGACCGCCGAGACGACGCCGAAGGACACACCCGTCATGCCTCCTCACGCCACGGACGGCCCGGCTCCCAAGGGGCGCAGCCGCCGCAACTTCGCCGGAACGCGCCCGGTGATGGAGGATGTGGCGCGGCTCGCCGGTGTCTCCAAGCAGACCGTCTCCCGCGTACTCAACGACAACCCGGCCGTCCGCCCCGAAACCCGTACGGCCGTCGAGGACGCCATGTCCGCACTCGGCTACCGCCCCAGCCGCAGCGCCCGCTCCCTGGCCAGCGGCAGGACCCGCATGCTCGGCGTCATCTCGTTCGACGCGGCGCGCTACGGCCCGGCCTCGATCCTGACCGCGATCAACAAGGCGGCGCAGGATCGTGGTTACCTCGTGAGCGCCATCGCCATCGACACCGCCGACCCCGCCACGGTGGTGCGGGCCGTGGACCGGCTGTCGGCGGAGGGCGCGGACGGCGTGATCGCCATCGCCCCGCAGGACTGGGTGCGCCAAGCCCTGGTGGAGGCCCGCATCGACACCCCCCTCGTCGTCCTCGAGAACGACCTCGGCGACGGTACCCCCCTGATCACCGCCGACTCCCGTGCCGGAGCGCGCGCGGCCACCGAACACCTTCTCCATCTCGGCCACGCCACCGTCTGGCACATCGCGGGCCCTCTTGGCTGGACCTCCGCCGACCGGCGCGCGGCGAGCTGGCGCACCACCCTGGAGGCGGCGGGCGCGAACGTCCCCGAACTCCACGTCGGCGACTGGAGCGCCGACTCGGGTTACGACCTCGGCCGCGGACTGGCGGAACGCCCGGACGTCACCGCGGTCTTCGCCTCCAACGACCAGATGGCCCTCGGCGCCCTGCGCGCCTTCCACGAGGCCGGCCGCCGCGTTCCCGACGACGTCAGCGTCGTCGGCTACGACGACATCCCCGAGGCCGCCCATCTGCTCCCGCCGCTCACGACCGTACGCACGAACTTCACCGAGATCGGCACCCGTTCCCTGCGCCTGCTCCTGGCGCACATCGACGGCCTGACCGAACCGCGTGTGGAACCGGTCGTTCCCGTCGAACTGATCGTCCGCCGCAGCACCGGCCCGGCCCCTCGACGCTGACGATCGCCACGTTCAGGTCGCCGACACACCCGGATGCACGACCAGTTGATCCGAGGGGAGCGTCCTGAGGGTCGCTCGCCCTGTGGGGACGCGCTGTCAGCACGCGGATCGTGGCGGAGCGAAGGTGCGCCGCCGCCTCGGCCACGGGCATGCGGCCGGCTCCTACGCCCCCCGAACGGGCGCCGCGTTCTCAACCCTGCGCCGGCACCGCACGATGTCGGCGAGGCCGGGACAGTAGGACGAGTCGGCGCGGCGCTTGACCTCAACCATGGTTGAGGAAACATGGTGGAGCAATGACCACTCAAGACAACGCAGTTCTCCTCTTCCGTAACACGATGCGCATCACGGACGGCCACCTGGAGAGCTTCCGCGGCGCCATCGCCCGGGCCGTGGCGTTCGCGGAGCGGCACGGCCCGCAGCTGATGGTGCAGACGTTCGTGGACGAGGAGCGGATGCTCGCGCACAGCTTTCAGCTCTATCGGGACTCCGACGCGGTTCGCACGCACTGGAAGCTGGCGGACCCGTACATCCGGGAGGTGATGGAGCACTGCCGGGTGGAGCGTTTCGAGGTGTTCGGCGAGCCGGACGCCGACGTGGCCGACGGCGTGCGCTCGGCGCTCGGCGAACAGGGTGCGCTCACGTTCTCCCCGCGCATCGCCGGCTTCGTCCGCTTCGCCACGGCCCCCCGGGCATCGGGCCTGTCCGGCGGATCGGGGCCGGACACTCCCTAGGCGAAGGCAACCATCGCCAGGGCGCCGCAGACGTCGACGACGCAGCACCACTCCGACCACGCCCGGGGGACTACCTGCCCCGTCCGGTGGTGCACGAAGTCCCAGACACCGTGCGCCAGCCATCCGGCGGCCAGGAAGAAGAGGCCGAGGGTCTCGTCGACGGCCGACGCGGCCGACGCCACGGCCGCGAAGCCGAGGAGACCGGCGAGCTGGACGATCAGGACGCCGGGGCGGCCGAGTTCGCCGCGCAGCGCTCCGAAGAGGAGGTAGCACAGCGGCATGGCGACGAGGAGCCCGGCCAGGAAGGCGGGGGCCGGGAGGCCGTCGACGAAGGTGGTGACCGCCAGGGCCAGCGCCAGCAGGGTGGGCCAACGGTGCCCGAGCGCCCGCAGGATGCCGGCCGCTCCGGACGGCGAGGTCCGCCGGCCCCCGTGAGCCGGCGTCGCGTCCGCGGCTTGTCGTGCCGGGTCCGCCGCCGCGGGGTGCGCCGCACCGCTCGCGTGCGCCGCACGTGTCGGGTCGTTCCGGCCGTCCTGCGGGGAGTCGGTCGTCATGGAGTCTCCGGAAGGTGTCGAAGGATCGAGTCGCGGGAGAGGCCGGGGTGTTCGCGTCGTCACTCTCCCGCCGGGGCGGCGCGCTCCGCACGCGGCGGCCGGATCCATGTCCGTGGCCTTGGGGTACCGGTCCTTCCGGCATAGGGTCGCCGCATGGGGGAGCGGCTCATGGTGGTGGTCGGCTACGAATCGGCCGAGTTGTTGGACATCGCGTGTGTGACCACCAGCCTTGCCATGGCCAACGGGATCGGTGACCCGGCGGTGCCGTACCGGGTGAGCGTCGTCGGGCCGGGCGGGGGCCCGATCGTCTGCGGCTCCGGCCTGTCCCTGCAGAGTCAGCAGTCCCTCGAACGGCTCGTCGGGCCACTCGACACGCTGATCGTGTCGGGCGGCGCCGGCTTCGAGCGGGCGGCCGACGACCTCCGGCTCGTCGGGCACGTCCGGCGGCTGGCCGGGGAGAGCCGGCGGGTGGCCTCGGTGTGCACGGGCGCGGGCGTGCTGGCCGCCGCCGGTCTCCTCGACGGCCGCCGCGCCACCACGCACTGGCGGTTCGCGGATCGGCTCGCCGCCCGGTACCCGGACGTCAGGGTCGACCCGGCCCCCATCTACATCCGTGACGGGAACGTCTACACGGCGGCGGGCGTCACCAGCGCGCTGGACCTCACCCTCGCCTTCATCGAGGAGGATCACGGCCCCGAACTGGCCCGCCAGGTCGCCCGCGACCTGGTCACCTATCTGCAACGGCCGGGCACGCAGGCGCAGATGAGCCTGTTCACGGCGGCGCCGCCGCCCCGCAACGCCCTGGTCCGCGAACTCGTCGACCACATCGCCGCCCATCCGGACCACGACCTGAGTACGGCGGCCCTGGCCGACCGAGCCGGAGTGACCCCGCGCCATCTCACCCGGCTGTTCACGGAGCACCTCGGGCAACCACCGGGCCGATTCGTCCGGCAGGCCCGTACCGAAGCGGCCGCGCACCTCCTCGAGTCGACCACGCTGCCCATGACGAGCGTGGCGGCCCGCAGCGGATTCGGCACGGCCGAGTCGCTGCGGCAGGCCTTCACCGGTCGGTACGGGACCTCGCCCGCCCGCTATCGGGAGACGCGGCGGCGGCAGCCGCCTCGCTGACGCGCGCACGAGGGCCTCGCCGGGCCGCGAGCCGGTGCGTCGGCCGGCGGGGCGGCCGCAGCGAGGCTCGCCTCGCGGGGTGTCCGGTCAGGTGGCCGTGTCCGGGCTCTGGCGGCTGTTGTTCCGGCGCAGACGGTCGGTGTGCCGGGTGATGGTGTCCACCCGGGCGGCGAGATCGGGATGATCGGCCTCGAGGTGCTGATGGGTGTCGATGAGGGGGCGCACGAGGGCGGCGGCGTCGTCGTCACCGAGGGCCTCGGTGAGCCGCGCGACGGGTGCGTGCGACGCGGCGGGAAGGTTCCCGAGGGTGGTGATCTGCCCGGCGAGCTGGCGCAGGTCCGCCGCGTTGCCGCGGGCCCAGGCGGTGACCGAGCGATCGGCGGCGCGGCGGTCGCGGGTGGCCTGCACGCGCTGCTCGCCGGTGGTGCCCTCGGCGCCCGGGCGTACCCGCAGATAGCGGCGCTCGGCCGCCTGGCGGCTGGCCACGCCGAGAGGATGGGCGAGCTCGGCCCAGCTGGCGCCCGCCTCGCGGGCCGCCTCGATCAGCGCCGGTTCCCATCCGGCGAGCTGTTCCCGAAGCTCCCGCAGCAGCAGGAGCGCGGCCAGTGCCTGCTCGGAGCTGACCGGGCGGGCTTCCGGATCTTCCTCGGTCCGAGGGGCCTGGGCCGTGCGGACCGCCTGGTCGATCGCGGACAGTGCCGCCGAGGCGGCGAGGAAGGACGAGGCGGCGGGGCCGGCCCGTCGGGGCTGGTCGGCTGCGGTCATGGGCTCCGGCTCCCCTTTCGTCAGTCGGTGTCACCCTTAAGACGACATCGTAGTTGTCATCGTTCGGGTGACATGTTACAACGGTGCCAGGTGAAGCGCATTGGCAGTTCTTGCCCGAACCGACTGGAGGTGTTTCGCGATGTTGATGCGCACCGACCCGTTCCGCGAACTCGACCGGCTCACCCAGCAGCTCCTGGGCACCACCGGCACCTGGTCCAAGCCGTCCCCCATGCCGATGGACGCGTACCGCGAGGGCGACGAGTACGTGATCGCCTTCGACCTGCCGGGAGTGACGAGCGACGCGATCGACATCGACGTCGAACGGAACATGCTGACCGTCAAGGCCGAACGCAGGCCGGTCACGAAGGCCGGCGACGTGCAGATGGAGCTCTCCGAACGGCCCCTGGGCGTCTTCTCACGCCAGCTGATGCTGGCCGACACCCTGGACACGGAGCACATCACGGCCGACTACGAATCGGGTGTGCTGACCCTGCGGATCCCGATCGCCGAGCGCGCCAAGACGCGCAAGATCACGATCGGCGGCGGATCCGGCCGCAAGGAGATCAGCGGCTGAACCGGCACGCCCGCCGGCGCCGCGCGGAGGACGGGATGCCTCTTCCTCCTCTCCTCCCGTCCTCCGCCCGCCGGGCCGCGTACCCAAACCGACACCACCACCAGAAAGGCAGTCCTCCTCCATGCCCGCCCTGTCGGAACAGGCCCTGGCCACGCCTGCCATGACGTTCGACCAGATGCTGGAACGAGTCCGCTACGAAGGCGCCTACCCCACCCGCGAACGAGCCGAGGACACGGTGCGCGCGGTGCTGGCCGCCCTCGGCCGCCAGATCACCGGCGACGAACGCGTCGACCTCGCCGCCCGCCTTCCGCTCGAGGCCGCCCGCGCGTTCACCTGCCAGATCCCCGCGACCGAGCAGCTCACCGGCTGGGGCTTCGTCAAGGATCTCGCCGGCCGCGTCGGCGGCACTCCCGCCACCGCCCGCTGGGACACGGGAGCCGTTCTCAACGTTGTCGCCCAGCTCGCCGGTCCCGACCTCCTCGACCGCGTGCTCGCGCAGCTTCCGCCCGGCTACAGCCTGCTCTTCGGCCGCGCTGAACTCGCCCAGGCCGCCTGACCGAGCGCCATGTGACGCCGACAGGACCGGGCCCCGGGCAGGCGGTGGCGGGGACGCCGCCTGCCCGGGTCACCCGTGAGGGCCACACGTTCGGCCCAGTGAAGCCGCCCTCCGCGTCCGCGGCGGCCACGACCGGAGAAGAATCGCGGTAGTGCCCCGCACGACGCACGGGCGACATCCGTCGCGGCCGTGCCCCCACGGCCGAACGGAGCCCCATGGCGACGCACCCCCAGCCCGGGGACGCGCACTCCAAGACCCGGCACCCCCGGCCCGGGGCCGACCCCCTGCGCTGCCTGGTCACCGGAGCCGGCGGCTACATCGGCGGCCGGCTCGTCCCCGAACTGCTCGACGCCGGACACCGCGTCCGCTGCCTCGCCCGTACACCCGCGAACCTCCGCGACCACCCCTGGGCCGACCGGGCCGAGGTGGTCCGCGGTGACGTCACCGACGCCGAGAGCCTGCGCCCCGCCCTGCGCGACATCGACGTGGCCTACTACCTCGTGCACTCCATGGGCGCGGGGCGTGACTTCGAGGAGACCGACCGCCGCGCGGCGCACACCTTCGCCGAGGCGGCCCGCGCCGCCGGCGTGCGCCGCATCGTCTACCTCGGTGGCCTCACCCCGCGGGACATCCCCGGCGAACGGCTCTCCCCCCATCTGCGTTCGCGGGCCGAAGTCGGCCGGATCCTCCTCGACTCCGGCGTTCCCACCACCGTGCTCCGCGCCGCCGTCGTCATCGGTTCCGGCTCGGCCTCCTTCGAGATGCTCCGCTACCTCACCGAGCGGCTTCCCGTCATGGTGACCCCGAGCTGGGTCGCCACCCGCGTCCAGCCCATCGCCGTACGGGACGTGCTGCGCTACCTCGTGGGCAGTGCCCGGATGCCCGACCACGTCAACCGCGCCTTCGACATCGGCGGCCCGGACATCCTCACGTACCGCGACATGATGGTCCGTTACGCGGCCGTCGCCGGGCTGCCCCGGCGGCTCATCCTCCCCGTCCCGATGCTCACCCCACGTCTGTCGAGCCAGTGGATCGGGCTCGTCACGCCCGTGCCGGCCTCCCTCGCCCGCCCGCTCGCCGAGTCGCTCCGCCATGAGGTCGTCTGCGCCGAACACGACATCGCCACCCATGTGCCGGACCCGCCCGGGACGCCGGTGCCCTTCGACCGTGCCCTCTCCCTCGCCCTCCAGCGCGTCCGGGACGCCGAGGTCACCACCCGGTGGTCCTCCGCTTCCCTCCCCGGCGCCCCGAGCGACCCGCTCCCCACCGACCCCGACTGGGCGGGCGGCAGCCTGTACACCGACGAGCGCGAGCGGACCGTCGCCGCGAGCCCCCGGGCGCTCTGGCGGGTCATCGAGGGCATCGGCGGCGAGAACGGCTGGTACTCCTTTCCCCTCGCCTGGGCCCTGCGCGGCTGGTTCGACCGGCTCCTCGGCGGAGTGGGCCTCCGCCGGGGCCGGCGTGACGCCGAGCGGCTCAGAGTCGGCGACGCGCTGGACTTCTGGCGGGTCGAGGAGATCGAACGGGGGAGACTGCTCCGGTTGCGCGCGGAGATGCGGCTCCCCGGACTCGCCTGGCTGGAGATGTACGCCGAGACGGACGACGCGGGGCGCACGCGCTACCGGCAGCGTGCCCTCTTCCACCCCCGTGGCCTGGCCGGACAGCTGTACTGGTGGAGCGTGGCGCCGTTCCACGCCGTCGTGTTCGGCGGCATGGCGCGCACCATCGCGCGCACGGCCGAGAGGACCGCCGAGACCGATGCCACGGCGGGCCCCACCGCCGACGCGATCCCCAGGAATGGTGCATGAACGTCTCCGTCGTCCTGTTCACCTCCGATCTCCGCCTCCACGACCACCCGCCCCTGCGGGCCGCGGTGGAGTCGGCGTCCGAGGTCGTTCCGCTGTTCGTCAGGGATCCCGCCGTGGACCGCGCCGGGTTCGCCGCCCCCAACCGGCTCGCCTTCCTCGCGGACTGCCTGACCGACCTCGACGCCGGGCTGCGGGACCGGGGCGGCCGGCTCGTCGTGCGGGGCGGCGACACCGTGGCCGAGGTCCTGGCCGTGGCACGGCAGGCCGGCGCGGACGAGGTGCACATGGCGGCGGGGTGCAGCGCCTTCGCCCGCGACCGCGAGGACCGGCTGCGGCACGCCCTGGAGTCCGACGGGCGTCGCCTCCGCGTCCACGACGGGGTGGCCACCGCCCTGCCGGCCGGTGCCGTGACCCCGCACGGCTCGGACCACTTCGCCGTCTTCACCCCGTACTTCAGGCGTTGGCAGGCGGAGCGGCTCCGCGCTCCGCTCGCGCCACCCCGTACGGTCCGCGTGCCGCCCGCCGTACGGTCCGAGGGTGTGCCCGCGCGCCCCTCGGCCGCGTCCGTGTCCGCGGGCCTGGCCACCGGCGGCGAGCGGGAGGGCCGCAGGAGGCTCACGGCATGGCTGTCCCGGCACGCCGACGCGTACGAGGCACGGCACGACGACCTGGCCGGCGATGCCACCTCGCGCCTCTCCCCGTACCTGCACTTCGGCGCGGTGTCGGCCGCCGAGGCGGTGCACCGCGCCCGGATCAGGGGCGGCGCGGGCGCCGAGGCGTTCGTACGGCAACTGTGCTGGCGCGACTTCCACCATCAGGTGCTGGCCGCGCGGCCTGAGGCGGCCACGGAGGACTACCGGACCCGGCACGACCGCTGGCGTCGGGGTGAGGACGCCGAGGCGGACCTGCGGGCCTGGCGGGAGGGACGCACCGGTTACCCCGTCGTGGACGCCGCCATGCGCCAACTCGCCCATGAGGGCTGGATGCACAACAGGGGCCGACTGCTCGCCGCCTCCTTCTTGACCAAGACGCTCTACATCGACTGGCGGGCGGGCGCGCGGCACTTCCTCGACCTCCTCGTCGACGGCGATGTCGCCGACAACCAGCTCAACTGGCAGTGGGTCGCGGGCACCGGCACGGACACCCGGCCCAACCGGGTCCTCAACCCCGTACTGCAGGGCAAGAGGTACGACCCCGAGGGCGCCTACGTGCGCCGCTGGGTTCCCGAGCTCGCCGACGTGCCGGCCCGGTCGATCCACGAGCCGTGGAAGCTCACCGGCCTGGGGCGGGCGGCCCGCGACTACCCCGAGCCGCTCGTGACGCTCGCCGACGGACTCGCCCGTTTCCGGCACGCTCGCGGCCTGGACTGAACACGCGGTGGCCGTTCACGCGGGAGAAGGTGTGCCTCGCGCGGAGCGCCGCCCCTGTCGGTGCCGGCGGAGGCGCCGGGGTCAGCCGAGCGCGTAGTCGGCGAGTGCCGGCTCGACGAGGTCGAAGGCGTGAGTGGTCTCCTCCGCGAGGATCGCGGCGATCTCGGGGTTCTCGCGTCCCGCGAGGGTGAGTTCCTGGATGCGCGTGAACAGAACGCGGTGCACTCCGCCGAGCAGGGCGGCGGCCGTTCGCGGCGCGATGGCGCCCGCGTCGGCGCCGGTGGCCTCCGCGAGGGCGCCGGCCAGCGCCTCCTCGCGCCGGTCGTGCAGGCCGCGCAGGCAGGCCGAGAGGGTGGGGCTCTCGGCGACCATGCGGGAGAACTCCGGACCGGCGAAACCGGCGACGGGATCCTGCGCCGCGACGGAGGCCTGGAACGCGCGGCGGAGGGCCGCGAGCGCGGACTCACCGGTCTTCCGGGCGGCGACGGTGTGCGCCAGGCTCGCGACGAACTCCTCCTGGTGGTCCAGCGCCATGTCCTCCTTGCGCGGGAAGTAGTTCGTCACCGTCTTCTTGGCCACGCGGGCGGCGGCGGCGATCTCCGCGATCGTCGTCCGCTCGAAGCCCCGCTCGACGAAGAGCCTGGTGGCGTGGTCGGAGATCAGCTGTCGGGTCTCGCGCTTCTTGGACTCCCGCAGTCCCCCTGCTTCGGCACCCGGCGCGGGGCTCGTTGCGGGGCGTACGTCGGTCCTCGTCTCGGCGGGCATGAGCAAATCTTACTCTCGTAGTAAAAATATCTTGACGATAGATCAGAGATCGGCATAACTTTACGTCGGTAGCAAGTTTACGACGAGCCCATGCACCGCGTACGGCAAGGAGCCCCATGCAGATCTCCACCACGACCGTCTCCCTCACCGTCGACGACGTCGCCGCGTCGCAGGCGTTCTTCACCACGCACCTCGGCTACACGGAGGCCGCGGCCGCCGACGGCTTCGCCTCCCTCACCCGCGAGGACGCCGCGGCCGACATCGTCCTGCTGCGCCGCGGTACGGACGTGCTGCCGGCCGACCAGCGCGACCAGCGTGCTTCCGGGCTGATCCTCGCCTTCACCGTCACGGGACTGGAGGGCGAGGAGAAGCGGCTCCGGGCCGAGGGCGTCGAGATCACGATGCCGCTGCGCGAAGAGCCGTGGGGTGAGCGCCTCTTCCAGGTCACCGACCCCAATGGCGTCATCGTCCAGTTCGTCGAATGGGCGGCCCCGGCCGACGCCTGAGCCCGGCCGGCGCCCGCCCCTGCGTGACGCGACCCCTGACCGGCGCCCGCTCCTGCGCGGCGCCTGATCCCTGCCCAGTGCCCGCTCCCGCGATGCCGCCCGGTGCCTACATCGCCCCGGGCCGCGGAGGTCCGCCCGCTCGGCACCGGTCTCCGATCCGTCGTAGCGCGAGCAGCCCGCCGACTCCCGGGACGGCGGCACGCCACCGGGTGCCCGGCGGGGCGGCCGGGATCATCGCGGCGGCCGCGATGACGGCGAGGTAGGCCGTGCCGTGCAGCGGTCCGATCAGCGCCGAGACGGCCTGTGTGTGCGTGGTGAGGAGATTGCCCAACAGGACGGCGAGGGAGGCGGCTTCGGCGCCGGCGGCGATCCGCAGCGTACGCACGGGGGTCACGCTCCCGTCGTCGAGCCGGGGCGGACGATCATCAGGATGACGACGATCGCCCAGAGCACGTTGAAGACGCCGGTGAGCATGGTCAGCCGGGCCGCCGCGCGACGCGGTCCGTCCTGCGTCGCCGAGCCCGGCTCCGCTGCCAGCAGGCTCCGCTGACCGGGCAGGATGGCGGCGGCGAGGAGAGCCGCGGCGATCAGGGTCAGCACGAGCGAGACGATCAGCCAGGCGTCGGTGAGGACGCCGAGGGAGGCGCCGGTGGCGATCCCGAAGACCGGCACGGCGAGACCCGCGACCGCGTAACCGCGGCAGATCCGGTGCAGCAGGGCGGCGACCCCGGCGGCCCTGCCGTCGGCGTCCTCGCCCCCGGACGCCTGGAGCGCGTAGCGCGGGAACATCGAGGCCGCCACGGTGATCGACCCGACCGCCAGGATCGCCACGAGCACATGGACGGACAACAGCACCTTGGTCACGAGGGCCTCCGAGTCGGAGATGAATACGTTGGCTGCCAATACATACACTGCCTACGGTGGCTTTGTGTAGGCTGCCTACTCATGAGGGCAGACGCGGTGCGAGGGCACCTGGACGGACTGCTGCTGGCCGTGCTCGAGCCCGGCCCGCTGCACGGGTACGCGATCATCGCCGCGGTCCAGCAGCGCAGCGGCGGCGCGCTGGAGCTGCGTACGGGGACGATCTACCCGGCGCTGAACCGGCTGGAGCGGCTCGGGCTGCTCAGCAGCAGTTGGGAATCCGTCGGCGAGCGGCGACGGCGATGCTACGAACTCACCGACGCCGGGCGGCACACCCTGGCCGGCGAGCGCACGGCCTGGAGCGAGTTCACCGCGGCGATCGGCTCGGTCCTGAACCCCGCCACGCCGCCCGGACTCGCCACATGAACGCCACCGGCCGGCGAGCCGGCCCCGTCGAGGAGTACGTGGCGGTCCTGACGGCCGCCCTGCACGGACCGGCCCGTGCCAAGTCCCGGATGATCCAGGAGATTCGCGACGGCCTCGAGGACACGGTGGCGGCGTACACCGACGAGGGGACAACCGCACATGAGGCGGCCCGCCGAGCCGTACGCGAGTTCGGGGCCGCCGAGGAGCTCGTCCCCAGCTGCCAAAGGGAACTGACGGTCGCTCAGGCCCGGCACACCGCCCGGGCCGTCGTCCTGACCGCCCCCTTCCTGATCGCCTGCTGGTACCTGGCCGCGGTCGCCGGTCACGAGCAGAGCCGACAGGCGTCGCAGGCCTGGCAACTGCCCGGCATGGCGCAACTGCTGGCCGCCCATCTGGCCGGAGTGGCCACGCTCGCCGCCCTGCTCGCCGCGGTGACGCTGGCCGCCACGGGCGCGCTCGCCCGTCGACTGCCCACGCCGCACCGGCTGCCCCTGGCGGTCGCATGGGCCGGTACCACCGCCAGCGTGGCGATGGCGGTAGCCGTCCTCGCGCTCCTCACGGCCGCGCTCCTGGCCACGAACTGGCCCCTGCTCGCGTTCGCCGGTGTGCTCGCCGCCGCGTCACACGCCTCCGTGGCGGCCTCCGCCCGTGCCTGTCGCCGCTGCGCGCGACTACCGGCGGCGGACCCCACTGTCCGCGGGGCGCCCGCCTGACGCGCCTTCCGGTACGCCCGGCGGGGGAGACGGTTCATGCCGTGCGTCCGAGGCGCGGCCCGGATGGCCGGCCCGTCACGGAGCGGACGGCAAGGCTGGCGGGTCCGAGCCGGTCCACGTCACAATCCCCACCGTGAAGATCACCGCCCGCGAACTCAACCGGGCCACCCTCAGTCGCCAACTGCTGCTGGATCGCGAGCCGTTGAGCGTCCTCGACGCGACTCGTCGCGTGGTAGCGCTGCAGGCACAGCACGCTCCCTCGCCCTACGTCGCGTTGTGGAACCGGATCGCCGGCTTCGATCCGGCCGACCTGGACGCCGCCTTCACCCGCGGGGCGGTGGTCAAGGCGACGCTGATGCGCATCACCCTGCACGCCGTCCACACCGAGGACTACCAGGCGTTCCGTGAGGCGATGCAGCCGACCCTGTACGCCTCGCGCCTCGGCGCCCGCTTCACCGCCTCCGGGCTCACTCCGGCGGACGGCGACGAACTCGTACTGGAACTGCTGTCGTTCGCCGAGCGGCCGCGGACGGGCGCCGAGATGGAGGCGAGGCTCGAACAGCGGCTCGGCGCGGAGAAGAAGGCCGGGGCGTGGTGGGGGCTACGCGCCTACGCCCCTCTGCACCACGCCCCGACGGGCGGGCCGTGGTCATTCGGCCTCCGGCCGTCCTACGTCGCCGCGCCCACCGGCTTCATACCCACCCCGGGACGGGCCTCGGCGCCGGGGGCGCTGCGGACCCTCGTCCTGCGCTACCTGGAAGGGTTCGGGCCCGCGTCGGTCGCGGACGTGGCCCAGTTCGCCATGGTGCGAAGAGCGCCTGTCCGGGAGGCGCTCCGTGCGCTCGACGGTGCCGTCGAGCGCCTCGAAGGGCCCGACGGCACCGCGCTGTTCGACGTCCCCGGCGCCTCGCGCCCGCCCGCGGACGCCCCGGCCCCGCCCCGCCTCATGGCGATGTGGGACAGCACCCTGCTCGCGTACGCGGACCGCGGCCGGATGATCCCCCCGGCCTATCGCCGTCTGGTGATCCGCAGCAACGGAGACGTCCTTCCCACCCTGCTGGTCGACGGCCATGTCGCCGGCGTATGGCGCCCGGTCGAGGGCGGGATCGAGGCGACGGCGTTCCACGACCTCCCACCCCACACGTGGGACGGACTGGCCGCCGAGGCGCGTTCCCTGTCCACGCTCCTGGCCGACCGGGACCCCCGTGTCTACAGCCGCTACGGCCACTGGTGGGCCAAGCTCCCCGACGCCCAGGTGCGCGTCCTTCCCTAGGGTGTCCCGCCGGTGGGGTGCTCGCCGATCCCGCCGGGGGACGCGCCGGCGCGAGATCGGCGAGACACCACCGGGTCTCCGCCCGCGGTCAGCTCACCGGCTTCCCCCGAAGGTCACGGCGAGGCGGCCGTCCGAGGCGAAGGACCAGCCCAGGGCGCCCGCGTACGAGGAGCAGCGGGAACCGTTCGATCCCAGCCAGAACTGGTTGGAGCCGTCGACGTCGCCCACGGTCCTGTCGTTCGTGCCGCTGCCCGCGCGGCAGGAGACGTTGTCGCGGAACACCGAAGTCCCGGCATCGAACGAGAAGTTGCGCTGGGCGTTGTCGATGCTGATGTTGTTCGACACCGACATCCTGCCCGGGTTGCTGTTGTAGGTGAACCCGTGCTTGCCGTTGCGGTAGGCGATGCTGCGCCGAATGACGTGGTCGACCCCGATGTCCTCGCCGCCGAGCTTGTAGCCGTTGCGGTCGCCGTTGGCGTTCACGGTGCCGTCGGAGAGGGTGCCGTTGCCGTAGGCGAGGGAGTCCTCGATGGTCACCGTGCCGATGGGACCGGTGTCGGTCTTGGTGTAGAGGTCCCAGCCGTCGTCGATGTTGTTGTGGGCCACGGCGTAGCGAAAGACGTTCCCGGGGCCGACGGTGAGCTTCGCCGCGAAGCCGTCGGCGTCCTCGCCGTCCGAGTCGGCGTTGTCGTGCGACTCCGCGCTCAGGACGAGGTTGTGGGACGGCCACTGGTCGCGCGGGGTGGTGGAGGCCATCCGCGAGAGCTGGAGCCCCGAATCACGGTTGAAGCGCGTCACCGTACGCTCGAAGACGTTGTGGCTTCCGCCGACGAAGATCCCGTTGTCACCGGCACGTTCGACGACGATGCCCTTGACGTGCCAGTACGAGCCGTTGACCGCGAGCCCACGGTTGGCGGGGTCCTCGGTCATGGCCGAGAAGTTGAGCACCGGAGTCTCGCCGGGGTAGGCGGACAACATGGTGCGGGCGCTCGACGTGCCGTTCTTGCCCGCCGGGACGGTGACCGTCTGGGAGTAGCGGTAGGTCCCGCCGCGCAGATAGATCGTTCCGCCCGGAGTGACGCGGCTGATGGCCGAGGTGAGTGTCGTCGGGGCCGATTCCGTACCGGCCGCGCCGTCGCTGCCGTTCGGCGCCACGTACAGGGCGGTGCCCGACGGCGGGGTGGTGCCCCCGCTCACCTCGATGTCGAGGGCGTCGACATTGGGCAGGCCGCCCGCCGCGGTGGGGCTGAGCCGGATCGTGTTGCTGCCCGACCTCACCGGCACCGTCAGCGTCTGCGACGCCCACGTTCCCCAGGCGCCGGTGCTCGCGAACGACGTGGACGTGGCCGCCGAGCCGTTCACCGTGACGTTCGCCGGCCGTACGGTGGTGGTCCCGTTGGCGAAACGGACCTTCAGCGTCGCCGTGCCGGCCTGTGACGCGTCGACGGTGAACTGGACCGCCGCGCCCACGGCGTTCCTTCCGTTGCAGAATCCGCTGCCGGAATAGCCGGTCCAGTCGGAGTCGATGGTGCCGTCGCAGGTGGCGGGTGCCCGCTCGGCCTCGTAGCGGACCGGCGCGGCCATCGCCGTGGCGCTGGGCAGCGCCACGAACGTGCCGACCGCCAAGGCGGAGCATGCCAGTAAGGAGAGCGGTGATCTCGGATTCATGGGGCCTCGTCCTTCTCCGTGTGGTCGCCTGCGAAGCAGGCAGGGGTGCGGCTCTCGACACGAGAGATAGAAAGCGCTTTCCTAGAAAGCGCTTGCCACGTTAAGAGTTCGCCATGGACGCGTCAATAGGCCGGGCGCGCCGGCGCGCCCGGAGCCAACCCGGCCCCGAGGAGAAGGAAGTCACCTGGTTCCGCGACTGTTTTGAACCAGGTCCCGCGACCGTTCGAACCCCGCGTGCGGGGCGCTGTCCGGAAGGGCCCGCGGCTGGGGGCGAGTCGTCGACGACCGGGAGGCGCCGGGCCGGCCGGTCACCACCCCTCCGGTCCGGAGGGGGCGAGTCGCCGCGCCGACCGGATGTCCTTTTCGCTCCGTCGGCCCAGCGGGGCCGTCCTCGGATGGCACAGTGCGGCGAAGTGCGCAGTAGTTGTCATCAAGTGTGCGCTTCTCTGGCGTATCACGAGACAGCCACGGTGGACGCCTACCGGATGTTCCACGAACGGAGCCCGCGATGACCCCCGACCCCTTCCACACCCATCCGGCGGAAGACGACGCAGATCGGACCGCCGGGCCCGCCACCACGCCGGATCCCGGGTTCGCCGTCCCCCCGCACCCGGCTCCCAAGACCCCGTACGTCCCCGCCCCGCCGAGCACGCCTCCCGCCATACCTCCTGCCATGCCTCCGGCTCCCCCCACTGTCCCGGTCGTGGCGGCGGCACCGTTGGGCCCGAAGCACCCCGAGGAGGCCGGGGGATGGACGGCGACGGCAACACCGGCCCGCCTGGAGTCCGCCCCCGAGGCCCCACGGGTGGTGCCGGAGTGGACGGCGACGGCCGCACCGGCCCGCCTGGAGTCCGCCCCCGAGGCCCCACGGTGGTGCCGGAGTGGACGGCGTTGGGCGCACCGCCCCGCCCGGAGTCCGCCCCCGAGGCCCCACGGGTGGTGCCGGAGCGGACGGCGACGGCCGCAGCGCCCTGCCCGGAGTCCGCCCCCGAGGCCCCACCGGTGGTGCCGGAGTGGACGGCGTCGGCCGCAGCGCCCTGCCCGGAGTCCGCCCCCGAAGCCCCACGGGTGGCGCCGGAGAGATACGAGCCGCCGGTGGAACCGATCACCGCCGCGCAGGCGCCCGCCGAGCCCCCGGTCGAAACCCAGGCCGAGACACGATCGCAGGCCGCGTTCGAGCCTCAGGCCGAACCCCGGACTCAGTTCGTGGCCGAACTTCAGGCCGAGACCCGGTCGCACACTGTGGCCGAGCCTCAGGCGGAGCCCAGGACTCAGTTCGTGGCCGAACTTCAGGCCGAGACACGGTCGCAGGCCGCGTCCGAGCCTCAGGCCGAGCCCCGGACTCAGTTCGTGGCCGAGCCTCAGAGCGAGACTCTGACTCAGGCCGTATCCGAGCCCCAGGCCGAGCCCCGGACTCAGGCCGTATCCGAGCCCCAGGCCGAGCCCCGGACTCAGACGCAGACCGCGCCCGAGCCCCAGAGCGAGACTCAGACGCAGACCGCGCCCGAGCCCCAGAGCGAGACTCAGACGGAGACCGTGGCCGAGTCCCAGACCGTCGCCGGGGCAGAGGGCGAGTCCGAGGCCGAGACCGGTGACGAAGCGATACACACCCTCCTGCGGACGGCGGCGACCGAGCGCCCGGTGGAGGAAGTCGCCTCGCTGGTCGCGCGGCTCAAGCAGACCGGCGCCCTGTCCAGCCCCGCCGACGTGGCGCTCCGCGCGGCCGCCGTCTCCCGCCCCCTGGACGAGGTGCGGCAGCTGCTCGCGCTGCTCAACGCGTCGGGGTACGACCTTC
Organism: Streptomyces sp. NPDC006551; assembly: GCF_040611675.1. Lineage (NCBI taxonomy): Bacteria > Bacillati > Actinomycetota > Actinomycetes > Kitasatosporales > Streptomycetaceae > Streptomyces > Streptomyces sp. NPDC006551. Next base: position 33,918 of record NZ_JBEXOT010000029.1, on the reverse strand, counting down.
ATCAGGCCGGAACCACGCTCCGCGCCGCGGCCGTGGGCCGACCGATCGACGATGTCGTGCAGCTCGTGAGCATCCTCGGCACCGACAGCAGCGACTGGCGCTCCCTCGGCGGCGGGGATGCCGAGGAGCGGAAGGCCGGGGCCGGTCAGGACGACGGTGTGCAGGCCGGCAAGGAAGCCGTCCCCGTCATCGGCGCCGCCGCCAAGCCGCGGCGAGGGTCCGCGAAGTGGTCGGCCACCCTGGACGGCGCGCTGGCGTCCGGTCCGGGGAGCCACGCCCCCTCTCCGGCGGTGCGGTCGGCGCTCCGCTGGCCGGCGGCCATCGCAATGTTCGCCTGCGGCCTCATCCATCTGCCCACGGACCTCGCGGGTATGGGGACGGGTGGGCAGGCGGAGACGCTGACCCTGGTCGTCACGATCCTCTGCCTCCTGTGCGGCATCTGGCTCGCGGTACGGGACACCCTGATGGTCTGGGCCGCCGCCGCGGGGCTCGCCGTCGGCATCATCGCGCTCCACGTCCTCGCCAGTGCCCGCACCGTCGACCTGCTGAACAGCAGTCTCGGTGCAACGTTCGCGTGGGCGAAGGCCACAGCGGTGCTGAGTGCCGCGGCCGTCATCGCCCTGGCGGGCTCGGCCCTGTTGCGCCATACCAGGACGACCAGCGCGCCGGACAGCGTCTGACGTCGCCGACCGGAACCCGGCCTGACGGCCGTCTCCGCCCGGGCAGCCCCGTGCTGCCCGGGCGGACGTGTGTCGTCCACACCGTCACCGTGCGGGACGACGGGAAGCGAAGCGGGCCGGTCGACCGTCGGACCCAGCCTCCTCGGCCCCGCCCGGGTCGGCGAAGATGGTGGCGTCACCTGTTCCGAGGCATGAGGAGCGACGGCAGATGCCCACTACCGGGTCCGGGTCGAGACCACCGACGATCGCCGACGTCGCCAGTGCGGCCGGGGTGTCGCGCACGACGGTCTCCCACGCCCTCAACGGGCTCGGAAAGGTCGACCCCCGGACCCGAGAGCGCGTCAAGCGGGTCGCCGCCGAGCTGGGTTACCGCCCCAACCTGCGGGCTCAGCGGCTGCGGCGGGGCCAGGCCAAGGCCATCGCGCTCGCCTCGTCCATGCCCTTCGCGGTGGCCGCGGGGCCTTCCCGGCTCGGCTTCTACATGGAGATCGCCGCCGCTGCCGCCGAGAGCGCGCTGCTGCACGGCTACGCGCTGGTGCTCGTACCGCCCGTGGAGTCCGGTTCGGGTCTCCACTCCGTCGACATCGACGGGGCCATCGTCGTCGAGCCGGATGTGAACGACGCCGCGGCGGCCCATCTGAAGGAGCGCGGGCTTCCCTACGTGGCGCTGGGCAGGCCCGTGTCGCCGGACGAGGCGGCGCCTTACGTCGATCTGCGCGGAGAATTCGTCACCGAACTGCTCCTCACCCATCTGCGGGAACAGGGCGCGCGGCGGCCGGCGCTGGTCATCGGGGCGGGACGACGCCATTCGTCGGTCGACGCGCGCGCCGCGTACGAGCGCGTCGCCGCGGAGTACGGCTGGACGCCGATCGTGGCGACCGCCCCCGAGGCCGGTGGCGAAGAGGCAGGCTACGAGCGCTGCGCGGAGCTGCTCGCCCAGCATCCCGGGATCGACGCCGTCTGCGCGCTGGTGGACGCCTTCGCCGTCGGCGCGGTCCGGGCGATCCGGGACAGCGGGCGCGCCGTACCGGACGACGTCATGGTCGTCACCCGGTACGACGGGCTGCGGGCCCGTACCTGCGAGCCGCCCCTCACGGCCGTCGATCTCCATCTGGACCGGGCGGCGTCCGACGCGGTGGAGCTGCTCCTCGGTCGGCTGCGCGGCGCGGGGACGGCCGCCGCGGCGACCGTCCCCGCGCCCGCGCCCCGGGTGATCGCGCGTGCCTCTTCGCTGAGGGTCACAGACCCACGATGAGCACGAGCCCGGAGACCAGCGCGAACCCGAGCACGAACAGTCGCATTCTGCGGGCGTCCATACGGTGGTGCACCAGGCGGCTCAGCCACGCGCCGGCGGCGATGGCCGGCAGCAGTGCCACCGCCAGGCCCAGGTCCTCCGGCTGCCCCTTCCCGGCGGCGAACAGCAGGACGAGCGAGGCCACTTCGCCGACGAGGAAGCAGGCGGCGACGGTGGAGCGCAGTTCGGCCGGTGGCCGGTGCTGGTACACCAGGGCCAGTGGCGGGCCGCCGACGCCGGTGGCGGTCTCCGTCAGCCCGGTCACCGCGCCCGCGCCGACGTAGGCGGCCCGGCCGGGCGTGAACGCGGGAGCGGCGAGGCTGACCACCGCGGCCAGGACGGTGGCGATGCCCACGAACAGGCCGAGGCTGCGGTCCGGGATCAGCCAGAGCAGCGCCAGTCCGCCGGGTGTCGCGGCCAGCCGCGCGGCGGTGATCCAGCCCGCCCCGCGCAGATCGAGCGAGGCGCGCTCGCGCCAGGCGACGTACACGTTGAGCGGGATCATCGACGCCAGGACGAACACGGGCAGCAGGCCGGGATCCAGGATCCCGGCCACGGGTGCGACGATCAGCGCGAAGCCGAGCCCGCTGCTGCCCTGCACGAACGCGGCGACGGCCACGGTGACGGCGAGGACGGCCAGTGTCTCGGTGCTCACGGGGCGGTGCTCCGCGCCCGTGCCGCCGTGGAGGTGGGGTGCACGCGGGTGATGGGCGCGCGTTCCACGGCTTCGTGGGCCAGCTCGACCGCGCGTCGGACGAGCGCGGGGCCGTCCCAGGTGGTGGGCAGGCCGCGCCACAACCGCATCCGGCCCGCGACGAACACGGCGGTGATCTGGTCGCGGTTGCCGCGCCGTACGAGCTCCCACGGCACGTCCCAGGAGAGCGCGAGTTCGGGGTTCGTCACGTCGACGACGAGGAAGTCGGCGGCGAGGCCCTCGGCGATGGCGCCGGTACGGGCTCGGAGGCCGACGGCGTCGGCGCCGCCGCGCGTGGCGGCCTCCAGCCAGGTCCAGCCCGCGCCGCACGACGAGTCGCCGGTGGCGAGGCCGTACGTGATCCGCTGGGCGAACTCGGCCGCCTCGGCCAGACGGAATCCGTCGCCGCGGGTTCCGTCGGTGCCGAGGCCGAAACGGATGCCGCGCTCGGCCATGGTCACGGCCGGTGCGACGGCGTTGCCCTTCCAGGCGCTCGCGACCGGGTTGTAGCTGACGGCGGTTCCGGTGTCGGCGAGCAGGCTCAGTTCGCGGGGCGTGAGCAGGGTGGCGTGCGCGGCGAGCAGTTGGGAGCCGAGCGCGCCGATGTGGTGCAGGTATTCGAGCGGGCGCAGGCCGTGCCGGAGCAGGGAGCGTTCGACGGCGGCCAAGTGCTCGTTGACATGGATCTGTACGGTCGCTCCGGCTTCCGCGGCGAGGCGGGCGACGCGCCGCAGGGTCGCGGAGGTCGCCGCCTCGGGGATGGAGACGGCGAGGGAGGAGTGGACGAGCGGGTCGCCGTCGTACCGGGCGAGGTGCTCCTCCGCTTCGGCGAGCACGGCCGAGCCGCGGTCCTCGGCGTCGGTTGTGGAGGCGTCGGTCACGGAGGCGTCGTCGCAGACGAGTCCGAGAACACACCGGATTCCGGCGTCGCGGGCGGCGGCGGCGACGACATCGACGTCCACGGCGGCGCGGGTGCCCGCGTCGGCGACCGTGGTGAATCCGCCGCGCAGAGCCTCCAGTGCCGCCAACTTGGCTGCGTTGTAGGCGGATTCCTCGTCCAGCGCGCCCTCCAGCGGCACCCACACCCGCCGGAAGATCTCCGACGGCTCACCGAAGGCCAGCGCGGAGCCGAAGCTCTGCGTGAGGTGATGGTGGGCGTCGACGAAGCCGGGCATCAGCAACTGGCCGGACAGCCGTACGCCGTCGAGGTGCGGGTGCGTGCGCCGGAGCTCCTCCACGGGGCCCACGGCCTGGAACGAGCCGTCGGCGACGACGACCGCGAAGCCTTCGGCCGGCCCTTCGGGCAACAGCACGGCGTCCGGTACGAGGAGGAGCGGGCCGGGCCCGTCGAGGAGCTCGCGGGTGAGCTGGTTCATCGGTCACTTTCCGTACGGCTGGTGGCCAGGCGGGCGGCGATGCCCGGCCTGACGTGGTGGAAGAGGATGTTGAGGACGGCGGCGACGCACGCGCCGACGGCGACACCGCTTTCGAGGAGGATCCGGAGGTTCGGCGAGAAGCCCGCGTACACCCCAGGGATGAGGATGGGCAGCAGGCCGAGTGCGAGGGCGACGGCGCAGATGAAGGTGTTGGTGTGCTGGTCGAGGTCGGAACGGCCGAGCATCTGCACCCCGAGCACGGTGATGACCGCGAAGACGACCATGGCCGTGCCGCCGATGACCGCCGCCGGTATGACGCTGATCGCGCGGGTGACGGGGGCGAGGAAACCGATGGCGATGAGGATCAGGCCGGCCGCGGCGGTGACGTAGCGGCTGCGTACCCCGGTGACGCGGACGATCCCGATGTTCTCGCCGCTCGTCACCATCAGCGGCAGCCCGAAGAAGCCGCCGAAGAGGGAGGTCAGCGCGTCGCCGCGGATGGTCTTGGGGACGGCGGTGCGCCGGTCGATCTTCTTGCCGACGGCCTCGGCGTTGATGACGGTCTGGCCGGTGGCCTCCGCCATGGAGGCGAGGCTGTAGAGCATCAGGGGCAGCGCGGCGAGGAGGTTGAACTGCGGGGAGCCGAACGGCATCAGCTGCGGCAGGCTGAACAGGCCGCCTTCGGCGGCGCGGCCGGCGTCGATGTGGCCGAGGACCCCCGCCAGCGCGGTCCCGGCGAGAAGCCCGAGCATGACGGCGAGTTGGCGCAGGATGCCGGTGAACAGCAGGTAGAAGACGACGGTGAATCCGATCGTCGCCATGCCGAGCATGAGGTTGGTGGTGTCGGCGAAACCCGGCTCGCCGGGGCGGCCGGTGACCAGGACGGCGCCGACCTTCACCAGGTTGACGCCGACGATCACGATCATCGTGCCGATGACGAGCGCCGGGAAGAAGGCGAGCAGCCGAGAGAAGACGGGCAGCACGACGAAGTAGAAGAGGGCGGTCAGGATGACCGCGCCGCAGGCCGTGGGCAGACCGTGCTGCTCGGCGATGGCGAGGAAGAGGATGAGCGGCGCGCCGCCCGGCAGCATCACGAACGGCAGCCGGGGACCGAACTTCCACGGCCCCAGCGACTGCACCAGGGAGCCGACGCCGGAGAGCACGAAGGCCGCGGAGAGCAGGTCGACGGTCAGACCGGCGTCGAGGCGGAGGGTGGCGCTCATCAGGAAGATCGCCGAGATCGGCGTGGCCGCCATGACGAGGACGTGCTGGATCCCGAAGAGGAGGATCCGGCCCAAGGGGCGGGACTCGTCGACGGGATGGACGGCTGTGGGGTCGGCGGGGTCAGCGGGCTCGCCGGGGGCCGTGGGGTCGGTGGGGTCAGTGAGTTGACCGGGCTCGCCGGGGGCTGTGGGGTCGGTGGACTCCGGCGCCGGTGGCTGTTGCGTACCGGAAAGGGTCTGGCGGGGACGGGACACGTTCGAGCTCCGATCGGCGTTCGACACGTCGGGTTCAGCCGCGATCCGGCCCTGGACGGGGAGCCAAATCGATTTGGCCATCGATTCGGCCGCAAGTATGTGAGGGTGCGCGGCGGTCGTCAAGAGTCGGTGGCGTTCTCGTGGTAACTGCCGTGAGCAACGAAATCCGTATCCCATGTCACCTGCGGCCATGGATTCGTAAGTTACCGAAGGGTTTTCCTTCAGAAACATGGTCCATGGTCTTGCGTGGGGGTGTGCCCGTCCGCGAGGATCTGACTCCGGCCCGGGCCCCTTTCGCCCCGTGGCCCCCTCACGCCTCCACGTCTGGACGCCTGGCCGCGCACCGGTAACCCCGTGCCGGCCAGCCGGTGAACCGCCTGATCCGCGCGGCCGCCCGGATGCCCCCTTTCGAGGCTCTCCCCGCGACCCGGCGTCGCACTCCCTCTCGTTCACCTACCTCAAGGCAAGGCAGAGATGGCACCACTGGCCTCGCGCCGACGACCCGTCACCACCCCGCATCCGGTGGACGAGGTCCTTCCGCTCCCCACGCTCGCTCTCTACGGGTTCCAGCACGTCCTGGCGTTCTACGCCGGCGCGGTGCTGGTGCCGGTGATCCTGGGCAACAGCCTCGGACTCTCGCGGCAGGAGCTGGTCTATCTCATCAACGCCGACCTGGTCACCGCCGGCATCGCCACCATCATTCAGGCGTGGGGGTTCTGGCGCATCGGAGCCAGGCTGCCACTGGTCCAGGGCGCGACCTTCACGGCCGTCTCTCCCATGATCGCCATCGGCCAGGGAGCGGGCGGCGGCACCGCCGGACTGCTGGTGGTGTACGGCGCCGTGATCACCGGCGGTGTCGCGGCCTTCCTCTTCGCCCCGTTCGCCGGGCGGCTCGCCGCGTACTTCCCCCCGATCGTCACGGGCACCCTCCTCACCGTCATCGGCATCGTCCTCATCCCGGTGGCGCTCCAGGACGTCGGCGGTGGCGCGGCGCTGATGGGCGGCCCGCGCTACGGAGACCCCGCCCACCTCGCGTACGCGGGCGGGACGCTCCTGTTCATCCTGCTGGTGGTGCGGTTCGGCGGTCCGTTCCTGCGCAGCGTCGCGGTCCTGCTCGGACTGGTCGGCGGGACCGCCGTCGCCTGGCTGCTCGGCGACGCCGACCTCGGGGCGGTCGACCAGGCCGACTGGCTCGGCGTCAGCACGCCTTTCCATTACGGCCTTCCGCACTTCTCCGTCTTCCCCATGCTCGCGATGGTCGTCGTCATGCTCATCACCATGGTGGAGACCACCGGAGACGTGTACGCCATGGGCGAGATCACCGGCCGGAAGGTCGACGGTGACACGGTCAGCCGTGCGCTGCGCGCCGACGGCGTGGCCACCGTGCTCGGCGGAGTCTTCAACTCCTTCCCGTACGTGGCCTTCGCGGAGAACATCGGTCTGGTGCGGATCTCCCGCGTCACCAGCAGGTTCGTCGTGGTCGCGGCCGGAGTCTTCATGATCCTCCTCGGCCTGGTGCCGAAGGCCGGCGCCGTGGTCGCCTCCGTCCCGCATCCCGTGCTCGGCGCCGCCGCCGTCGCGATGTTCGGCATGGTCGCCACGGTCGGCATCCAGATCCTCGCCAAGGTCGACCTGCGGGAGGAACGCAACGCCCTCGTCCTGGCCGTCAGTCTCGGCGCCGCGATGCTGCCGACCGCCGTCGCGCCCTTCTTCGAGCGCATGCCCACCGAGGTGCGGGCCGTCCTGGGCAGCGGCATCACCCTCGGCACGCTGACGGCGGTCCTGCTGAACCTGTTCTTCCACGTTTTCGAGAGCCGTCGCAAACGGGAGGACATCGACTGGGACGGGCTCGCCTCGTACGACGACGGGACGGGTCCGCAGACCGCCACGGCCCGCTGACCCCGTTCCCGCTCCGCGGAGCCGCTGCCCCGCGGAGCCGCCCACCGAGGTGATCCGTACGTGTCCCACCCTCCGTTCTCTCCCATCCAGGCCCGGGCCGCCCGCCTCCGCATCGGCCTGACCCCGGAACAGGTCGTCACCGCCATGGCGCAGTTGGGCGTGCGCCGTCCGGTGGAGGCCGTCATGGCCTGGGAGTCGGGGGCGGTGGCGCCCTCGGAGACGGAACTGTTCGCCCTGGCCGACGCGCTGTGGTGCCCCGTACCGGAGCTCATGGCCCTGCGGCCGAGATCTCTGCGCGAGCATCGCCTGGCCAGGCAGTTCACCGCCGAGCGGCTGGCCCAGCGCATCGGCATGGACGCGCGGGACTACGCCCGCGCCGAGGAGGACCACCACTGGCGCGGCACCGACCGGCAGACCCTGCTGCTCGCGGACGCCCTGGGCCTCGAGCCGGAGGAACTGCTGCGGGTCATCGTCCGGGCCGGCGAACTCGACCGCCTCCTCCGCCAGGCCGTCGAAGGCCGGTGGAAGCAGCACACCGCCGCTCTCGGGCGGCTCGTCGGCGCACCCGAGCGCAGGGTGGCACAGGCGCTGCGCACCCTGCACCAGGAGTACGCCCACTTCAACGAGCGCTACATGGGCCATCTCGTCGCCCGCAGCGACCACGCACGGCTGAGGGAGATCGCCACGGAACGCGCAGGGTGGCTGCACGCGCTGCCCGACCGTTTCCTCCACCTCGTCGGCCACGACACCCGGCCGTCGCCTTGAGAATCCCGCACCCGCCCACCGGATCGATCCCGCACCCGCCCACCGGATCGATCCCGCACCCGCCCACCGGATCGATCCCGCACCCGCCCACCGGATGGATCCCCACGGCGCGGGGGCGCCGCTCCACGTGCGGAGGGCCGGCGGTCCCTGAGGGACCGCCGGCCCGTGTGCCCGCGAGGTGCTGTGCGCCGGATGGAGAGCTCTGCCGATCCTGCGGTGACGCCGGGACTAGAAGACGCTCACGCCGTACGCGCTGAGGGCCTCGGTCACCGGCTGGAAGAACGTGGTCCCGCCGCTGGAGCAGTTGCCGCTGCCGCCGGAGGTGAGGCCGAGCGCGGTGCTGCCGGAGAACAGGGCGCCGCCGCTGTCACCCGGCTCGGCGCAGACGTTGGTCTGGATCATGCCGTAGACGACGTCACCGTTGCCGTAGTTGACGGTCGCGTTGAGACCGGTGACCGTACCGCCGCGCAGGCCGGTGGTGCTTCCGCTGCGCTGGACCGACTGGCCCACGTAGGCGTTTCCGGCGCCGGTGATGTCGCGGTAGCTGCCGTTGTAGAGGTACACACGGCCGTCCGCCGCCGACGCGTTGGAGTGGCGGATGATTCCGTAGTCGTTGTTCGGGAAGCTGGAGCCCGTCCGGGTGCCGAGCACCGTGGTGTTGGCCGAGTTGGTGTACCAGGTGCTGCCGATGTTGGTGCAGTGACCGGCCGTCAGGGCGTAGTAGGTCGAGCCGCTGCGGACGTTGAAGCCGAGCGAGCAGCGCCCGCCGCCGGCGTAGATCGCCTGGCCGCCGGCGATGAGCTTGTTGAACGTGCCGGGGGTCCGCTTGATCTCCAGGGAGGTGGCGCCGTCGCCCGCCGCCTTTCGGATCTTGGCTATCTCGGCGGCGGAGACGGTGGAGTCGGCGGTCACGACGATCTTCCCGGTCGCCTGGTCGGTGTACCACGCGGTGCCGGCCACGTCGGCCACGCGCACGGCGTCGCTGGTCGCGGCGAGTTGGCTGCTGGTGGCCCGGGCGGTCTCACCCGTCGCCGCGGACGAGGTGGGTGCGGCAAGCGCTGAGGCGGCCAGGAGCGCGGAGGCCACGGCGATCAGCCGGGCCCCCTTCGCGACGCCGCCGAGGGGGGACAGACGCTTGAGGTTCACTGCTTCCTCCGGTGGGGGAGTGGGGACCCGCTGGGTGGGCGGGCCTTTGAGGCGCGGCCGACAGGCCCGGAACGGAGGGTGCTCCGGCATGGACCTGTCAATCTCGACGAGGGGAATCCTCTGATCCGGATGGCCCTCGCGGCAAGAACGCCTTTCGGTCGTTCTACGCGCGTTCATGCGGTCCCCTCGCCGGGCGGGTCGGGTGACGAACCCGCGGGGTGCCCGCGCGGACCGGCGCGGGAAGGGAGTGCAAACGCTTACTAGAGTTTGCTGACACTCTTTCAGGAGCGTGTGGACCCTGAGTCGGAAGGTGGCTGAGGGTCTGCCGAGGAAGCGGAGGGGGCCGTGCCGTCTCTCCAGATCAGCGTCGCGGTGCCCTCGCGCCGCGCTCGGTGCCCGCCGGTTCCGCGCCCCTCGCCCCCCGACCGCCTTCGCGCCCTCCTCGAAGGGGTAGCGGTCGCACAGGCGGGTCGCCGACCGGGCGGCGCCGCGATGAAGCGGAAGCCGACGCCGGCGGTGTGGCGTGGGCACGCCTCGGTGCGGTGGTACAGCCGTGAGGGGCGCCTCAATGCCTCGATCTTTCCCCTTCGCCCGGCCCGCCGGGTGTCCGGTTCCCGTCATCGCCTGCGCGTCGGAGACCGGAAGGTGTGGCTGGTCCTCAAGCGCCCTTTTCCTCAAGGGGCTTGCGGACCGCGTGGGCGCGTCCTTAGGCTCCCGCAATGGTTAGGAAGTTTTCCTAACCATTGGGCGCGTCTGCCTCACGCTCATCCGCGATCACGAGGACCGGCATGTCATGCCCCTGGAGAATACGCCGCCACGAGAACCGTCCGCCTGCCGCCCCAGGCGCGCGTGATCTCCCCGACCGTCCCCTCCGTCCCCATGCACAGGAAGAAACAGAGGAGTTGACATGCGACGAAGAAGTATCGGCCTGCTCGTCGCGGCCGGCCTGTTGTCCGCGCCCCTGACGGTGCCTCAGACGGCTGTGGCCGCCGACACGCTCGTCTCGGCCGCCAAGCCGACGACGGCGTCGTCCATCGAGGCGACCGGCTTCGAACCCCGCCTGGCCGTCGACGCGAACACCGGCACCCGCTGGGCGAGCGCCGAAGGCGTCGATCCGCAGTGGATGCGCATCGACCTCGGCTCCAGTCACCGCATCTCCCGGGTCAAGCTCAACTGGGAGGTCGCGTACGGCAAGACGTACAGGATCCAGACCTCGGCGGACGGCTCGACCTGGACGGACGTCTACAGCACGACCGCGGGAGACGGCGCGACCGACGATCTGTCGGTGACGGGCACCGGGCGGTACGTCCGTATGTACGGCACGCAGCGCGGCACCCCCTACGGCTACTCCCTCTGGGAGTTCGAGGTCTACGGCTCCCCGGTCTCCGCCGGGACCGGCCCGGCGGTCCCGTTCGGCAGCCATCTCAAGCCGTACGCGGCGGGAACGCTCAAGCCGTCGGGCACCCAGGCCGCGCTCGACCAGAAGGTCGTCGACTACTACAACAGCTGGAAGTCCGCCTTCGTCCGGCAGAACTGTGGCAACGGCTGGTACCAGGTCATCTCCCCGGACGCCGATCACCCGTACGTCGCCGAGGCCCAGGGCTACGGCATGGTGATAGCCGCCACCATGGCCGGCGCCGACCCCGACGCGAAGAAGATCTTCGACGGTCTCGTCAAGTGGAAGATCGACCACCCCTCCGCCATCAACCCGAACCTGCTCGCGGCCGAGCAGGACGTGAACTGCAAGAGCGTCAACGGCGGGGACGGCGCGACGGACGGCGACATGGACGTGGCCTACGGGCTGCTGCTCGCCGACAAGCAGTGGGGCAGCTCGGGTACGTACAACTACAAAGACCTCGCGATCAAGCACATCAACGCGATCAAGAAGGACGAGCTCAACCCGACCACCAACCTGCTGAAGCTGGGCGACTGGAGCAGCTCCGGTGATCAGTACTACTACATCACCCGCACCTCCGACTGGATGATCGACCACTTCCGCGCCTTCCGCACCGCGACCGGCGACGCGACCTGGGACACGGTCCGTACCGCCCATCAGAACCAGATCGCGAATCTCCAGTCGACGTACGCGCCGAACACCGGCCTGCTGCCCGACTTCGTCGTCAACACCAACACCACGCCCAAGCCCGCCCCGGGCCAGGTCCTCGAGGACCCGAACGACGGCACGTACTGGTGGAACGCCTGCCGCACCCCGTGGCGCATCGCCGACGACGCGGTGACCAGCGGAGACACCAAGTCCCTCGCCGCCGCGCGCAAGCTCAACACCTGGATCAAGACCAAGACCGGCGGAGACCCGAACAAGATCGTCGTCGGCTACGGGCTGGACGGCACGCAGATCCAGACGTACAGCAGCCCGGCGTTCTTCGCCCCCTTCACCCTCGCGGCGATGACCGACCCGGCGAGCCAGGCGTGGCTCGACGCCCTCTGGAACAAGATGCTCGCCACGCCGATCCAGACCGGCAGCTACTTCGCGGCGAGCATCCAGCTGCAGGTCATGATCACGGCATCCGGCAACCACTGGGTTCCGTAGGTCCTGTCCGTCGAATCTCGGCCGGGGCCGCGATCCGTCACCTGGTGCGCGGTTCGGTTTCTCCGAGCCGCGTGACGGGGGCGGCCCCGTACCGTTCCTGAGACCCGTTGCTCCGCCGCTGTGACGACGGGCCCTCCCGGATCGCCGTGGGGGAGAGGTAGGCCCGGTAGCCGGTCCGGGCGCGAAGCTCCGGCAGACGGAGTACGCGCCAGTGTCGGGCGTACGACGGTGGTCGCCGATCGCCCGAGAGCAGGACGACGACCGGCCGGCGGAGGGCGGTGGAGGCGAGGGCGCCGGGCGTGATGCTGGCGTCGTGGCCGGAGGGCTGGCGGGAGGCGCAGCCCGTGCGGAAAGCCACACGGATGGCCTCTTCACCGGTGACCACGCAGGGCGGCCGCACTCCCTCGACGCGCAGCTCCCTCGCGACGTCGGCGAAGGCGATCGTGTCGAGCCGCACCCGGTTGACGACTCCGTCGAGCAGGCGGTACTGGACGGCGAGGTGGGCGGTGACGGCCACCGCGACGAGGACGACGACGGACGGGCGCCACCGGGTCCCGGAGCGGCAGGCGCGGACAATGGCCAGCGCCACGGGCAGGACCAGGAGGGCGTACGCCGGCAGAAGGAAGCGCGGAGCGGCGTAGTCGACGGTGAACAGATAGGGCACCGCCAGGGACGAGCCCACCGCTGTGGCCACGACGATCTCCCTGCGATGCCGTGTACGCCAGGCGGCCAGGACGCCGGCCGCGACGAGCAGCGGCAGCGCCAGCAACCAGACGGAGGCGACCGGGTACGCCCACGGAACGTCGCAGGGCCGGCAGAGCGTACGGCCCCCCAGGGCGCGCAGGTGGTCGTCGACGGCCACATGCCAGCCCAGATGGCCCTGGATCTCACTCGCGCGCCGCAGCCTCGCCCCCAGACCTCCGTACCGCGTGTACGCCTCGACGACCCACACGGCGCAGCCGAGCGCCGCGCCGGCGGCCGGTACGGCCCACAGCGGCCAGGCGCGCCGACCGGCGCGCCGCTGTCGCCGCACCATGAGCAGGGCCGCCCCGGTGAGCGGCAGGACCAGCCACACCGCGTCGGTCGGGCGCATGAGCGCGGCGAACGCCACTCCGGCCCCCAGCCCCGGCAGTGCCCATCTGTCGCCCGGAAACCGCAGGGCGCGCAGGAAGCAGCCGACGGCGGCGAGCGCCGCCAGGGCCACCCACAGGTTCGGCATCACCTGCGGCCCGTAGAACACCGTGATCCACAGGCTGCAGAACAACGCCCCGGCGACCGCGAGCACGGCGGGGGGCAGCAGCCGTCGCCATGCCCACAGCGCCACGAACAGGCCGCCACCGGAGAGAAGAGCAAGGTAGACGCGGAGCGCCACCGTGGAGGCGGTCACCGCCGTGACGGGCGCGACGAGGAAGGTGATGCCCCGGGCGCGGGGAGCGCTGAAGAACGCGGCGGGCGCCTGGTCGCTGACCTGGCTGACGTACACCGTCTCGTCCCACCCCAGCCCCACGCCGGGCACCGCGAGAACCAGCTGAGCCACGGTGAAGGCCGCGGCGACCGCGGCCGGCCCCGCCATCCGGTGGGCACGTGCCCGGGCGCCCTGGGCACCGCGGCGCGTCCCGCCGTCTCCCGCCTCGTTCCTCTTCCCGGACGGCAAGCCGCCCGGGGAGCCGGACATCAACCCGGAATCTCGCATGCCTGGCCTCGCTCAACAGTGCCCGTGTGACGTCACGTCACGGCCCCCGGCCCGTTTCCCCATGCTGCGGCCGGCCGGACGGCGCCACCACACGACGAGGCAGTCGGCCCAACGGACCGGACGGGACGAGCGGCGGAGGGAGGTTCGAAGCGCCGTGCGGCGGCCCGCGGGCTACCATCCGCGACAGGGGGCCGTCGGATCATGGAGACCGTCATGAGCAACCCACACGCCTCACGCCTGGCCACGAACCGCTCCCGACTGGGGCACAAAGTGCGCTACGCGCTGCGGCATCCCCGGCGTGTCGTCCCCTACCTGCGCCGGGCGAGCCGAGACACCTGGCTGCGCCTGCGCCACCGGGGGAGCCATGTGGCGTACTACCGGGCGGTGATGGCGTCCGACACCGCGAGAAGCCCCGAAGCGGCCGTCGGCGGCGTGCCGTCGCGCGAGCGCTGGCTGGCCATCGGACAGATGCAGTACGACTATCTCGTCGGGCACGGCCTGAAGCCGCAGGACCGGATGCTGGAGATCGGCTGCGGCAATCTGCGCGCGGGATGGCGGTTCATCGAACACCTCGAACCGGGCCACTACTACGGCATCGACATCTCGCCCGACATCCTCATCGAGGCCAAGAAGACCGTCGTCCGTTACGGGCTCCAGGAGAAGCTGCCGCACCTGACCCCCGTCGACGACCTGACGCTGGACTTCCTGCCCGACTCCTGGTTCACGGTGATCCACGCGCACAGCGTCTTCTCCCACTCGCCGCTGGAGGTCATCGACGAATGCCTGGCGCACGTGGGGCGGGTGCTCGCTCCCGGCGGCTTCTTCGACTTCACGTACGACCGCACCGAGACGAACGAACACCAGGTGCTCGGCGAGGACTTCTACTACCGCACGCAGACGCTGGTGGCGCTCGCGGAGAAGCACGGGCTCGTCGCCCACGTCATGGACGACTGGGAACGGCTGCCGCACGGCCAGTCGAAGCTGCGGGTCGCCCACACCCGGCTGAACGCGCTTGACTGACGCGACCGACCGACCCTCACGACGCATGGGCGCGACCGGACGACGCCCTTGACCGGCCCGACCGGCGGGCGTCGGCGACGCCTCCCCACGCGCCCGCCCCGGATGCCGCTCCGGGCCCTCCCGTAGACTGGCCCCGGGCCGTGACTGGCGCTTGAGGTGGATCACCACCGGGGAGCGGTCCCGTGGGCACCGCGCATCCCGCGCGGCTCCGACGCTGCCGTGCGCCTGGGCGATCACCTGTCATCGACGACGCCCAGGAGCGGCCCATGTCCGTCAGCGCCCCCACCAGCCTCGCCTCCCGCGGCCCCGCCACCCTCATGGACGGCACCGCGCTCGCCCGCCGCACGGTCGAGGAGACCGCCGCCCGCGCCGCCGAGATCACCCGCCGCACCGGGGTCACGCCCTGTCTCGCCACCGTGCTCGTCGGCGCGGACCCGGCCTCCGTCACGTACGTGAAGATGAAGCGGAACCGCTGTGCGAAGGCCGGAATCCGCTCCCGCCACGTCGAGTTGCCGGCCTCCACCACGACCGCCGAGCTCGTCGCCGCGATCACCGCGCTCTCCGAGGACCCCGACGTCCACGGCATCCTGCTCCAGCACCCCGTCGGCCCGCACATCGACGAGCGCGCCGCCTTCGAGGCGATCACCCCCGAGAAGGACGTCGACGGCGTCACCATGGCCTCGTTCGCCGCGATGGGCTTCGGACTGCCCGGTTTCGTCTCGTGCACCCCCGGCGGAATCATGCGCCTGCTCGACGCCTACGAGGTCGGACTCAGCGGCAGGCGGGCCGTGGTCGTCGGCCGCTCCGCGATCCTCGGCAAGCCCGCCGGCCTGCTGCTGCTCGGCCGCGACGCCACCGTCACGTACTGCCACTCGCGGACGACCGAGCTGTCCTCCGTCATCCGCGAGGCGGACATCCTGGTCGCGGCGGTCGGCAAGCCGAACTTCATCAAGGGCGAGGACATCAAGCCCGGCGCCGTCGTCATCGACGCCGGCTACAACCCGGGCAACGTCGGCGACGTCGACTTCGCCTCGGCGGCGGAGCGGGCCTCGCTCATCACACCGGTCCCGGGCGGCGTCGGGCCGATGACGATCGCCGTGCTCCTCGCTCAGACGGTCGAGGCGGCCGAGCGCCGGCTGGGTCTCTGACCCACGCCGGGTCCCCAACGGCCCGTCCGCGGAAAGCGATTGTCACGGTTCTGTACGAGACAAGCCGCAAGTCGCCCGCGAGGTGGCCGGACCGGCCGTTCAGAGGTGACCCTGGTCACCATGGCCCCGCTCTCCGGCGACCCCTCGTCGCTCCCGCGGCACCTCCTCGTGCCGGTCCTGCTCCTCCTCGCGGCCGCCCTCGTGGCGGCCGCGCTGGCCGGGAGCGGTGACGAGGGCGGGGAGGCGCCGCCGCTCGAAGCCGGGCCGGCGTCCGGCCGGACCGGCTCCGGCACCTGGACCACGCGGGCGGCCGGCCAACACCCCGCGCCCCAGGGCGGGATAGCGACCCGTCGGCCCTCGCCGACTCCCACCTCGTCGCGGTCCGCGCGAGACCCGCGCCGCCCGGCACCGCTGCCCTCCGCCCTTCCCTACCACCGGCTCCGGGCGGGGGAGTGCTTCGACATCGACCGGTCCGCGCCCGGCACGGTCGTCCGGCGCGCCTGCGACCGGCCCCACGACGCCCAGCTCGTCACCGTGCTGCGGCTGACCGGCGACCACCTCACCGACCAGGACGTCCGGGACGCGGCCGCGCGCCTGTGCCGGGGGCCGCTGCGCCGCAAGGCGGCGGAACAGCCGCGCGGCACCCGCTGGACCACCTTCGTCCAGTACCCGTACCGCACCAGCTACCTCCTCGGCTCCGACACGGTGGCCTGCAGTCTCGCCACGGCCACCGGTCGCGGTACGGAGGCGGGGCGCAAGCTCACCGCCCCGCTCCTCTGACCCGCTGCCCCGACCCGCCGCCCGTCCCTCGTCCCGCCCCGTTCGGACCGCCCTGCGCGGGCGGCGCTCAGTCCTCGCCCGCCGACAGGGCCGCGAGCGCCGCCGCCGGGTCCTGGTCCGCCGGGCCCGCGGGCGCCCACTGGCCGCGCTCCTTGCGATAGGGCCACCAGCGACCGTCCTCGCCGAGCCGCAACTGCGCCTCCGCGCCGACCACCGTCCAGCGCCCCGCACCCGCCGCGCGCAGCACGGGCCGCTCACCGTCCTCCCAGGCCTCCGCGAGCCGTGCCGTGGCCCGTGCCAGGAGCTCGGGCCGCGGCGTCGACTCCTCCTCCAGTACGGACAGGGCGGCCGCGCCCCCGAACCGCCACGCGCGCGTGGCCAGGTCCAGCTCCGCGCGCCGGCGCCCCGATCCGGAAGCGAGCCGTTCCACGATCCGCGCCGCCGGGGACCCGGCGGCCAGCCGAACCGCGTCTTGACTCTCCGTCAGGTCGTGCTCGCGTGCGGCTCGTTCCGTGCCGGATCCGGGGCCGTGCGCGAGAGCCTCCGCCAGCATCCGGTGCGCCCGGTCGGCCGTGTCCGCAGCCAGGAACTCCAGCGCCGCCGGGTCGAGGCCCGGCTCCGGGGCCGTCTCCGTGTCCAGGGACGGCGGCTCGCCCGGCGCCGTGGGAAGCGCGGGCGGAGCGGGCAGCGGCGGCAGGATGTCCCGCGCCGCGAACGCCTCCCGCGCCGGCACTCCTTCGACCGCGGCCTCCCGCGGCGCCGAGTCGGGAGGCGCGGCCCGGGACGCGCTCCGCTCCTGAAGCTCCCCGAGGACCGCCCGTTCCCCACGGCCCCGCATCAACAGCAGGACGAACGGATCCTCGTCGAGCAGCCGCGCCACCTGGTAGCAGAGTGCCGCCGTGTGCGGGCAGTGGTCCCACGCCTCGCAGCTGCACTCGGGATCGAGATCGCCGATGCCCGGCAGCAGTTCGAGCCCCGCGGCCGCCGCGTCCTCCACCAGGTGCGGCGGCATCTCGCGGTCGAGCAGCGCCGCGATATGGCCGGCGCTGTCCACCGCCAGGTCCAGCAGCTGGTCCCACTCGTCCTCCGACAGCTCCTGCAGGAGCACGTCGCTGCGGTACGAGGTGCCGTCACGGTCCTTGACGACGGCCGTGATCCGGCCGGGCCGCACCGACACCGCGCCCACCGCGCCCTGGCGCGCGTGCCGCCGCCCCCGCTTCAGCTGCTCGTTGTCGAGAGCCGTGTCCTCCAGGGCCTTCAGCCACGCCCGGCCCCACCAGGTCCGGGCGAAGGCACCGCCGCCCGGAGCGGGCGGCAGCGCCGTGAACGTCCGCTCCTCGCCGCCGGTCTCGTATCCGCTCATCGTCCGTCTCCTCGCAGCTCGACCAGGTTCGCCAGCTCGGCATCCGTCAGTTCGGTCAGCGCCGCCTCTCCCGAGCCGAGCACGGCGTCGGCCAGCGCCCGCTTGCGCACGAGCATGTCGGCGATGCGGTCCTCCACCGTGCCCTCGGCGATGAGCCGGTGGACCTGCACCGGCTGGGTCTGCCCGATGCGGTACGCGCGGTCGGTGGCCTGTGCCTCCACGGCCGGGTTCCACCAGCGGTCGTAGTGCACGACATGACCGGCCCGGGTCAGATTCAGCCCGGTGCCCGCCGCCTTCAGCGAGAGGAGGAAGACCGGCACCTCACCGGCCTGGAAGCGGGCGACCATCGCCTCGCGCTCGGCGACCGGTGTGCCACCGTGCAGGAACTGTGTCCGCACGCCCCGAGCCGCGAGATGCTGTTCGAGCAACCGCGCCATCTGTACGTACTGCGTGAAGACCAGCACGCTCGCGTCCTCGGCGAGGATCGTGTCGAGCAGCTCGTCCAGGAGCTCCAGCTTCCCCGAACGGCCGTCGATCCGGGGACGCTCCTCCTTCAGATACTGGGCGGGATGGTTGCAGATCTGTTTGAGCCCGGTCAGCAGCTTCACCACGAGGCCGCGGCGCTCCATGCCGTCCGCCTCGGCGATCGCCGCGAGGGTTTCTCGCACCACCGCCTCGTAGAGGCCCGCCTGTTCCGTCGTCAGGGAGACGGCACGGTCGGTCTCCGTCTTCGGCGGCAGCTCGGGCGCGATGCCCGGGTCCGACTTGCGGCGCCGCAGCAGGAACGGGCGGACCAGGGCGGCGAGCCGTTCGGCCGCGGCCGGGTCCTCGCCGCCCTCGACAGCCGAGGCGTACCGGGAGCGGAAGGTGCCGAGCCGGCCGAGGAGGCCGGGCGTCGTCCAGTCGAGGATGGCCCACAGCTCGGAGAGGTTGTTCTCGACCGGGGTGCCGGACAGCGCCACGCGCGCCTTCGCCCCGATGGTGCGCAGCTGCCGCGCCGTGGCCGAGTACGGGTTCTTGACGTGCTGTGCCTCGTCCGCGACGACCATGCCCCAGGAGCGGCCGGCGAGCTTCTCGGTGTCGAGCCGCATGGTGCCGTACGTGGTGAGGACGAACGCGTTCTCGGCCAGGTCCTCCAGGCTGCGCGTGGAGCCGTGGAAGCGGCGCACGGGCGTGCCCGGCGCGAACTTCTCGATCTCGCGCTGCCAGTTGCCCATCAGGGACGTCGGGCAGACGACGAGCGTCGGGCCGGCGGCCGACGGCTCGGTCTGCCGGTGCAGATGGAGTGCGATGAGGGTGATGGTCTTGCCCAGGCCCATGTCGTCGGCGAGGCAGCCGCCGAGCCCCAGCGAGGTCATGCGGTGCAGCCAGTTGAGGCCGCGCAGCTGGTAGTCGCGGAGCGTCGCGGCGAGTGCGGCGGGCTGGGCGACCTCCTGCGGGCCGCCCTCGGGGTCGGCGAGGCGGGCGCGCAGCTGTTCCAGCCATCCGGTCGCCTGGACCTCGACGTGGCGGCCGTCGACCTCGGTGGTGCCGGTGAGTACGGCGCCGAGCGCGTCGACCGGGGTGAGCTTGCGGTCCGCGGAGGCTCGGGCGCGGCGCACCTCGGCCGGGTCGATCAGCACCCACTGGTCCCGCAGCCGGACCACGGGGCGGCCCGCCTCGGCCAGTCGGTCCAGTTCGGCGCGGGTGAGTTCCTGGTCGCCCACGGCGAAACGCCAGTTGAAGGCGAGCAGGGCGTCGGCGGAGAGGAAGGAGGGCGGTGCGGAGGAGCGGGAGGGGCCGGTTCCGTCGTCGTCGGGGTTCCCGTCCGTGGCGAGACCGGTGAGGCGGGGCGGAGCGCCGTCCGCCCCCGGCGGCCCGTCCTGCGGGCCGATCACCGCCTGCGCCGTGAGGCGCTGTGCCAGTTCGCGTGGCCAATGAACCTGGACGCCCGTCGCCTGGAGCGCCTTCGCCGCCGGACCGAGAAGCTCGGTGATCTCCTCGTCGGCCAGCTCCACCGCGTCCGGGACGGCCGCCGAGAGCAGCGGGGTCAGCGGCGCCCACGCCCGGGCGGCACGGCGCAACGCGAGCAGGGCGTCCATCCGTGCCCGGGGCCCGAACGCCGCTCCGGTCGGCCCCGATCCCGCCCAGACGTCGGCCGCGTCCGCGACCAGCGTCGGGTCGGCGGCGCTGTGGATCTGCAGGACCCCACGGAAGGCGGGAGCCTCCAGCTCGGTGAGCCCGGGCAGTTCGACGCGCAGCGAGAGGCGTACGCCGGCGTCGTGACCGGCCGCCACGTCCGCCGCCCACGCCCGGAGGCCAGGCAGCTCCCGCTCCTCCTCGGCGGCGAAGGCGGGCCCGCCCGCAGCGATCGGTGCGGCCGGGGTGCGCGGCAGCCCGTCCGCCACCGCGTCGAGGAACGCCCGCAGCAGGCCCTCCGGTTCGGGAAGGAGGGGCTCGCCGTCGGCCGCCGGTCCCGGCAGCGGTACGGCATGGGCGGCCGGTGGCATGGAGGCGGCGAGGGTCCGCAGCGCGGTCAGTTCCTCCGGGCCGAGCGGGCCCACCCGCCATGCGTCCCGGTCGGTCCCGGTGAGGCCCGGCAGCAGCAGCCCCCGGGCCACGAGCTGCAGGGCGAAGAGGGCGGCGGCGCCCCAGAACGCCGTCGCGGCCGGGGCCTCGTCGGCGAACCGGGCACGAGCGAGGATCGGCAGGGCGTCCCGTACGGGCAGGAACAACGCGGGCACGGTGTGCGGACGGAGGTCGTCCGCCACCATCGTCAGCTCGCCGGCCACGGCCGTCCCCTCGACGACCACCGCCGACGGACCGCCGTCCGCACCGGGCGTGGTCGCGGCGCCGTCCACCGGCGTCCGCCGGTCGGTCGCGGGTGCCGCCGCGTCCGGTTGCCAGAAGGCGATTCGGCCGTAGCGAGGAGGGTCGGAGGGCAGGAAGAGGGCGGAGCGGCGGGCGAGTTCATCTGGGCTCTGCGGCAGCGACAACGCATTCCTCAAATTTGACTAGCGGGGGGCGAGCGGCCGAGGGTACCCGAACAGGCGGCCCCGCCGTGCGGAGAACCTCCGTGACCTGTCTCACCCTTGGGCCGTCCTCGGCGCGGGCGGCCACCGGGAGGGTGGAGGCAGCCCCACCCCCGCCCCCGGGTCAGCCCCCCGGGATTCCGGGGGGTGACGCCATGGCTGGGGACGATCACCGTTCCGTACGTTCGAGGGAGCCGGCGCGGCAGGCGCCGAACCCCGCCCACGGACACCGGAGACCGCCATGCCCCAGGCCACCGCCACGCTCGCGGCGCCCGATCGGAGCACCACCACCGGACGAGGAGGAGGCGGCAGCGAGTTCACACCGCTGCTGCGCACCGTCAAGGAACAAGGGCTGCTCGAGCGCCGGGCAGGCTGGTACGCGCGCGGCATCGCCGTCAACCTCCTCGGGCTCACCGCCGTCGTCGCGGGCCTGGTCCTGCTCGGCCCCTCCTGGTGGGCGCTGCTCCTCGCGGTCCCGCTCGCCCTGCTCTCCGCCCGGATCGCCTTCGTCGGACACGACGCGGGCCACGCGCAGATCACCGGCGACCGCCGTCTCGGCCGGATCATCCAGCTCGTCCACGCCAACCTCCTGCTCGGTATGAGCCAGGAATGGTGGAACGACAAGCACAACCGTCACCACGCCAACCCCAACCACCTCGACAAGGACCCGGACGTCGCCGCCGACATCCTCGTCTTCGCCCGGCATCAGGCCGAGGGCCGCAGCGGACTGCGCGGCTGGCTCACCCGCCACCAGGCCTGGCTGTTCTTCCCGCTGACGACCCTGGAGGGCATCGCCCTCAAGGTGTACGGATTCCAGAGCCTCCTCTCCAAGGAAGGTCCGTTCCGGAGCCGGCGGGAGCGGCTCGTCGAGGGGGCCCTGCTCGTCGCCCATGTCGCCGGCTACACGGCGCTCCTGCTCTCCACCCTCACCCTCGGACAGGCGCTGCTCTTCGCCTTGATCCACCAGATGCTCCTCGGGCTCCACCTGGGCATGGCCTTCGCCCCCAACCACAAGGGCATGGAGATGCCCGACGCCCACCCGGACGGCGCCGGCTGGGGCCACCTGCGCCGCCAGGTGCTCACCTCTCGCAACATCCGGGGAGGAGCCCTGACCGACTGGTTCCTCGGCGGACTCAACTACCAGATCGAACACCACCTCTTTCCCAGCATGCCGAGGCCGCATCTGCGGCTCGCC
Organism: Streptomyces sp. NPDC006551; assembly: GCF_040611675.1. Classification (NCBI taxonomy): domain Bacteria; kingdom Bacillati; phylum Actinomycetota; class Actinomycetes; order Kitasatosporales; family Streptomycetaceae; genus Streptomyces; species Streptomyces sp. NPDC006551. The sequence continues at coordinate 11,828 of NZ_JBEXOT010000029.1, read as the reverse complement.
CAGCCCGCCGTGCGTGCGCACTGCCGCACACTGGGTATTCCCTACACGGAGACGGGATTCGTCGAGTCCTACCGGCAGGCGCTCGGCCATCTGCACGAGGTCGGCGAGCCGCTCCGTACGGCGGCCTGATCGCTCCGCGCGGCGGGCCCGAGAAGGAGGCGTCGGACCATGACGACACGGACCAAGGCAGTGCTCGGGGGAGTGGCCGTCGGCCTCCTCCTGATGCCCCTCATCGGGTTCTGGATGTCGCTCCTCGTGATCCTCGGCGTGCCCGCCGTGGCCTACCTGGCGCTCGACCCGAGCCAGCGGCGCCGGCTGCGGCGGATCTCCCGCAAGGAACTCCGCCGCTGAGCGCCCTCGGGCCCTGAGCGGGGTGACATAGGGTCGAGGTGATCATCAGTCGGGAGAGGGGAACTCCACACCATGAGCGGGACAGTCACGACGGTCAGCAGCAACGGCGTGTACGCGTTCACCAAGCCGAACCGCGAGAGCATCACCCTGCTCGCCGGACTCGGCGTGGAGGGCGACGTCCACGCCGGCGTGACGGTCAAGCACCGCTCCCGGATGGCCAAGGACCCGACCGTGCCGAACCTCCGTCAGGTCCACCTGATCCACGCCGAGCTCTTCGACGAGGTCGCGGGCTCCGGATTCGACGTTCCCCCGGGCGCCCTCGGCGAGAACATCACGACCCGGGGGATCGACCTCCTCGGCCTGCCGACCGGGACCCGTCTGCACCTCGGCCCGGAGGCCGTCGTGGAGGTCACGGGCCTGCGCAACCCGTGCGCGCAGATCGACCACTACCGGCACGGGCTGCTGAAGCAGGTGCTCGGCCGCGACGAGAACGGACAGCTCGTCCGCAAGGCGGGGATCATGAGCATCGTCCTGACCGGTGGGGTGGTGCGGCCCGGCGACACGATCGGCGTCGAGCTGCCGGCCGAGCCCCACCGCCCCCTGGAGCAGGTCTGAGACTCAGCGCGGCCGGCCGCTCTCCGTCAGCGCGCAGGAGTTGACCACGTCACCGCTCGCGGGCCGGGCGATCGTCCGGTCCGAGGGCGGTGCCGCGCCCTCCTCCACCCACCGTGTCAGCGCCGCGAACGCCGAGCGGTAGCAGGGCAGCAGGGGCCGCAGCCGGTCCGGATAGGTGTCGTACAGACCGTCGGTGTGAGTGCCGTCCTGGACCGTGTAGTACCGGTGCAGCCCGCCCCGGCCCCGGCCGTTGATCATCCGGGCGTAGACGTCCGAGTCGGTCGCGATCGGCAGCAGCGTGTCGAGATCGCCGTGCAGGGTGATCAGCGGCTTGCCGATCCGGCCCGTCAGCGCGACCTTCGCGACGGCCCGGTGGACCGATCCGGGACGTGAGGCGTAGTCGTACGAGGCGTCGGACGCGCACGGCGCGAGGATCCGCTCGACCGTCGTCCCGGCGGTGGCACCCGGGCAGCGAGGGTCGTACGAAGGGTCGAACTCGGCCCGGAAGATCTTCTGGGTGAGCCCCCAGTACGCCTTCTCGTGGTACGGCCACAGGAACCGCGAGCCGGGCGCGAAGCCGGCGTCGATCAGATCGTCGTCCGACGCCCGGCCCAGGGACCGGGCCACGGTCACCGGCAGGCTGGTGAGGAGATGGGGCCCCCGGGTGGTCCAGAGCACCCCCTCCCAGTCGACCCCTCCGTCGTACAGCTCCGGCCGGTTCTCCAACTGCCAGCGGGTCAGATAGCCGGCGTTGGAGATGCCCGTCATGTACGTGCGGTGGGGCGCCCGGCCGTACCGCTGCCGTACGGCCTGCTTGGCCGCCCTCGTCAGCTCGGTCACCCGCCGGTTCCACTCCGCGACCGCCTCACCCGGCTCCCGCCCGTCGGTGAAGAAGTCCGGCCCGGTGTTGCCCTTGTCGGTGGCGGCGTAGGCGAAGCCCTGAGCCAGGACGTGATCCGAGATGAGCGCGTCGGTGGAGTACTGGCGGCGGGTTCCGGGGGCACCGGTCACCACCAGGCCGCCGTTCCAGTGCGCCGGCAGCCGGATGACGAACTGGGCGTCGTGGGACCAGCCATGGGTGGCGTTGAGACGGGAGTCGTCGGGGAAGTAGCCGTCGATCTGGATTCCGGGAACGCCGGAGGGGTTACGGGTGCCCTTCGCCGAGAGACCGGCCTGGTCGGCCATGTCGGTGTACCGCGTGCCCGCCAGGCCCGCCGTCGTGAGATCGGGCAGGCAGGCGGTCTCCTGGTGGGCCGCGCCGGGCACGCGGAGCCGGTCCTGGCGCGCGCAGGGAGCCGGCGAGCCGGTGTCGGCCCCGGCGGGCGCGGCGGGGCCGACGACGGTCAGCCCCGCCAGGAGCGCGGCGAGCAGCGGGACGCCTCGGATAAGGCGCATGGACGGCCTCCGGTGGACGACGGGAACGGGGTGCGCCGCCACATCGTGCTGCGGGCCGGTGGGCCGGGCCATGGTTGCCGGCCACACCTCGGGCCGGAGACCCATGTGGTTTCCCCGCCCGGGCGTCAGGAGGGGCGCACCGCCATCGCGTCCAGCGCCTCCAGGAGCGCCGGCAGCCGGGGGCCACGGGTGACGGGCAGGACCTCGGCGGGCTCGTCGTCGAGCAGCACGAAGGCCATGTCGTCGGTCCGGGCCACCAGCGACCAGCCGGGTCCGTCGGCGCGGAGCATCCGCGCGCCGCCGGGGGCGAAGCTCGACCGTACCCGGCCCACCGGCGGGGCCTCCTCCAGATAGCCGCGCAGCTCGGCGAGCGCCCGCCGGACACCGTCGTAGGGGTCGGGCGCGGAGCCGTCGCGGGCGACTCCGGATGCTTCGCCGCGGGGCGCGTCACCGGCCGCGTCCATGTCCGCGTCCGTGCCCGCGTCGGCATGCGTGGACTCGTCCTCGTCCTGGTCCAGCTGGGCCCGCCAGGCCGCCCACTGCAGCGCCACCTCGTCCGCGCCGAGCCGGCGTTGGGCCGGGCCCCAGACATCGGCGGACGGCGGTGTCAGGGGGGTGGGGTCGCCCTCCTCGGGCTCGGGATCGTGCGGGTCCGGGAGGCCGGGGGCCGCGGTGGCCACGGCCAGCGGCCAGCCCGGCAGCGCGGCCACGACCGAGCGCTCGCCGGGGGAGAGGTCGTACTCCATCCCGCAGTCCCAGGAGGCGATCGCGACGGCGACGAGCGACACGTCGTCGACCACCACGGTCCACCGGGCGCCCGTGCCGTCCTGCCCGAGCACGAGCCCGTACCCCTCGGCGTACGGCTCCAGTCCCAGCGCCGCGCACGCCGCCGGGTAGTCGTCGCCGAGCACGCTCGGGAAGCGCGCGGGCGTGAGCAGCACCGCCGTCAGTACGTACAGCGCGTCGTCGTCGATGCCGTCGACGGTGTTGTCGGCGGCAGGGTCCGTTCCGCCCACGGCAGCCTCCCCATCTGGTCGTCGGCGCACCTTAACCAGTGGGTAACCCGCGCGTCGAGAGTCTCCGGCCGGGAGAGTGGTGCGATGGCTCGCGTACGGCTCATGCCTCCGGCAGCCCGAGCAGCGACCGGGCCACGGTCCGCGGCGACTCGTCGCGCTCGCGGGCGAGCGCGATCACGGCGCGGCAGGCGAGTTCGTTGAGACCGAACATGAGCGCCTCCGGCGCGACCGAGGAGACGGCCTCGTCGACCTGTTCCGGGTCGTCCTCGATGGAGCCGACCACGTAGACCGCCGCCGCCTCGAAGAGGTTGCGCTCACGCCGCATATGGCGTGGCTCGGGCGGTTTCTCCGCTGCCCGCCGAGCGGTCGGGAGGAGTCTGCGCGCCATCGCCTGTATCCGGGACACCGTGTGCCACCTTTCCCGGACAGGGGCTGCCCGGTGCATCCACCGTAGTCACGGACGCGCCGGGACAGAAGGGCGCGTGGTCGGCTCGGCGGCGGCCGCCGAGCCGACCACGTGGGAGCGAAGGCCGGCGCCGTCGCCCCGAGCACCGCGCCGCCCGCCCGTGGTCGGCCGCTCAGTCCGCTCGAACGGCGAGCGCCAGATAGCGGTCGTCCCTGTCCACGTAGTCGGTCAGCCGCCAGCCGGAGCGGGCGAGAAGCGGACGGAGGTTGGGCTCGGCGCGCAGATCCTGCTCGGTGACCCGCCGTCCGTGGCGGGCGGCGAGAGCGGCGCGGCCGATGGGGTGGAAAAGGGCGAGTCGGCCGCCGGGGCGGACGACGCGGGCCAGCTCCCGCAGGTTCTCCGCCGGGTCCGGCAGATGGGAGATGAGCCCGGCCCCGAAGACCGCGTCGAGGGCGCCGTCGCGCAGTGGGAGCCGGGCGACGTCCGTGAGCAGCAGCGCCGCGACGGCGTCGCGCCCGGCCCGTACCGCCTCGGCGAGCATCTCGGGGGTCAGATCCGCCCCGAGGACCGTGCCCGCGGGGCCGACCGCCGCGCGCAGCGGAGGCAGCGCCCGACCGGTGCCGCAGCCCGCGTCGAGCACGGTGTCACCGGGGCGCAGGCCGAGATCGGCGACGGCGGCTGCATAGGCGGGACCGTCATCGGGGAAGCGCGCGTCCCAGTCGGCGGCGCGGGTGCCGAAGAACTCCTGGACGCGGGTGGGGTCGTCGCTCATGAGTCCATGATTCCCCATGCGCGGTCCCTCTCAGGGGTGAACGCACTGTGCACACGTTCGAGCGCGGCACGATCGTTCCGGAACATCTCTGCGTCATATTCCATCGGGTTTCGAAATGCGCCCCCGGTGCGCCCCCTTGTGCGGACTAGCGTCCCCCAGCCATGGGACACCTGGACCACGCCACCTTCGGCTGGCTGACCCCCGTGCTGTCGTACGCGATGGCCTGCATCGGCGCCGCCCTCGGCCTGCGCTGCACCGTACGGGCGCTCGACGCCACCGGCCGGTCGCGACGCAACTGGCTGCTCACCGCCGCGTCCGCGATCGGCACCGGAATCTGGACGATGCACTTCGTCGCGATGCTCGGCTTCGGCGTGACCGGGACCGACATCCGCTACGACGTGCCGCTGACCGTTCTCAGCCTGCTGATCGCCATGGCCGTCGTCGGCGTCGGTGTCTTCGCCGTCGGCCACGGCCGCGACCGGATCCGCTCGCTGCTCATCGGCGGGCTCACCACCGGAGTCGGCGTCGCGAGCATGCACTACATGGGCATGGCCGCCCTCCGGCTGCACGGGCAGGTGCGGTACGACCCCCTGCTCGTCGCGCTCTCCGTCGCCATCGCCGTCGTCGCGGCGACGGCCGCGCTGTGGGCCGCGCTCCACATCCACGCGCCGGCCGCGGTCGCGGTCGCCTCCCTCGTCATGGGCGCGGCGGTCAGCAGCATGCACTACACCGGGATGTTCGCCGTCGAGGTCGACGTCGCCCCCTCGGAGGAGGCTCTTCCCGGAGCCTCGGCCATGCAGTTCATCTTCCCCCTCGCGGTGGGCCTCGGCTCCTACCTCTTCCTCACCTCGGCCTTCGTGGCCCTCTCCCCGACGGCCGGGGAGCGCGCCGCTTACGCCTCGGCCGAACGCCTCACCGAACCGGACGAGCACACCGTGGACGTGCCGCACCCGGGCTCCCCCCACGAACGCCCGACCCCGGACAGCGCGCCGCCCCCACCCTCGTACGCCCGGCGGGTGGGCCGCCCCCTGGACATCCCCTAGAGGCTTCCCGGGAAGCGCGCTCAGTCACCGCACACCGCACCAGGAAGACGCAGCCGGAACGAGGAGGCCATGCGAACTCCCCGCAGGACCCAGGGCATCGACGCGACGGCCAGGCCGCGCCCGGCGGGGGCGCGCGGGCGGCGCGCGCATGCCGGGCCACCCGCCGAAGAGCCGCCGGAGCGCGCCCCTCGCGCCCGGACCGGACCGTCCGGGCCGCCCGTGTCACCGGCGCCGTCCGTGCGTCCCGCACCGCCCGGGCGCCGGGCCCTGCGCCCCCGCACCGTGCGCGCGAAGATCGTCTCGCTCCTGATGCTGCCCGTCGTGTCGCTGCTGGGCCTGTGGGGATTCGCCACCGTGACCACCGCCCAGGACATCGCCCGGCTGCGCCAGCTCCAAAGGGTCGACACCGAGATCCGTGTACCCGTCGCCGCCGCGGTCACCGCGCTCCAGGCCGAACGCCGCGCGGCCGTCCGCCAGATCGCCTCGCCCGGCACCGGACGCGCCACCGAACTGCGACAGCAGGGGCGGCGCACCGACGCCGCCGTCTCCCGGCTCCGCCTCGACCGCCGGCACACCGTCGGCGACACCGGCGACCTTCCCCGCGAAGTCGCCGACCGGGTCGGGCAGTTCGTCACCAAGGCCGAGAGCCTCGGCCCCCTGCGCACCGCCGCGGCCGCAGGTCGCGCCGACGCGGAAAAGGTGTACGAGCAGTACACCGCGGCCATCTCCGCCGCCTTCGCCGTCGGCGGCGCCCTGAGCGGCATCCAGGACGCCCGCGCCGGATCCGACGCGCGCGTGCTCCTGGAACTCGGCCTCGCGGGCGAGATGCTCGCCCGCGAGGACGCCCTGCTCAGCTCCGCACACCTCGGCGGACAGCTCAGCGCGGAAGGGCTGCGGCGGTTCACCGGCGCCGTCGACACCCGCCGCACCCTCATCGAGTCCGCCACCGGCGACCTGCGCGGTCCCGAGCGAGCGGCCTGGCAGCGCCTCGCCGCCGAGCGAGGCCACCAGCAACTCATCGCGGCCGAGGACCGGGTCCGCGCCGCCGACCCCGGACGCAAGGCCGCCCAGGCCGCCCCCGCCGCGACCTGGGACGACGCCGTGGCCGTCGTCCGCCGTGGGCTCGCCGCCATCGACACCGACGCCCGGCGCGCCGCCGCCCACCGCGCCGACCCGTTCGACGGCGGCGTGCTGACGGCGGGCGGCGCCGCCGTCCTGTTCGGCCTCGGCGCCGTCGCCGCCTCCCTCGTCATCTCCGTACGCATCGGACGCGCCCTGGTCATCGAACTGATCAGCCTGCGCAACACGGCTCTCGAGATCGCCCGGCGTCGACTCCCCGCCGCAATGCGCCGACTACGCGCCGGGGAGGAGATGGACGTCCAGGCCGAGGCCCCGCCCGGCCCGGCCCCCCAGGACGAGATCGGCCAGGTCGGCGAGGCCCTCACCACCGTTCACCGCGCCGCACTCTCCGCCGCCGTCGAACGCGCCGAACTCGCCGACGGCATCTCCGGCGTCTTCGTCAACCTCGCCCGCCGCAGCCAGATCCTGGTCCACCGTCAGCTCAACCTGCTCGACAGCATGGAGCGCCGGGTCGACGACCCGAACGAACTCGGCGACCTCTTCCGGCTCGACCACCTCACCACTCGGATGCGACGCCACGCCGAGAGCCTGATCATCCTCTCCGGCGCCGCCCCCGGCCGCGCCTGGCGGATGCCGGTACCGCTGACCGACGTCGTCCGGGCCGCCGTCTCGGAGATCGAGGACTACGCGCGCGTGGAGGTGCGCCGGTTCCCCGAGACGGCCGTCGTCGGCGGTGCCGTGGCCGACCTCACCCACCTCCTCGCCGAACTCATCGAGAACGCCGCCCAGTTCTCCCCGCCCCACACCAAGGTGCGGATCAGCGGCGAACCGGTCGGCAACGGCTACGCCCTGGAGATCGAGGACCGGGGCCTCGGCATGGGCAAGGAGTCCCTCGCCGAGGCCAACAGCCGGATCGAGCGGTCCGAGGACCTGGACCTCTTCGACAGCGACCGGCTCGGCCTGTTCGTGGTCAGCCGGCTCTCCGCCCGGCACGACATCAAGGTGCGCCTGCGGACCTCGCCGTACGGCGGAACGACGGCGGTCGTCCTGCTGCCGACCGACCTCCTGCAGAGGGCCCTCCCGGCGGGCCACGAGCAGCACACGGCAGCCCGCGGCCCGAACGCGAAGGCGCCGGCCCCGAGGCCGCCCGCCGCCGTCACCCCCGTACCGTCCGCACCGCTGCCCGGACCGCCGCGCCCGCCCGCCTTCGCCGAGCGGACGGAGTCACGGGAAACCGGCCCCCCGCGTACGCGGTCTGCGGGCGCCACGCAGCTGAACACGCCCCCGGCGGGCGCCACGCAGCTGAACACGCCCCCGGCGGGCGTCACGCCGCTGGACACGCCCCCGGCGGGCGTCACGCCTCTGAGGCGGCTCGGCGGTCCTTCCACACCGCCCGCACCCACCTCCCCGTCCGTGGCCGCGCAGGCGTCCCCTCAGGCCCCTCCTCCGCCCCAGGCCGGTCCGGCGGACGACTCCGGCGATCTGCCCCGCAGGGTGCGCCAGGCCAGCCTCGTACCGCAACTGCGCGAGGCGCCTCCCGCCGAACCGACGCCCGCCCCGGCCGTCCAGGGCGCACAGGAACGCACCCCCGAACAGGTCAGGGACCGTATGACCGCCTACCGCGACGGCTGGACGCGGGGCGGCGGCCCGGCCCCGGGCACCAGACGCCCACTCGGAACCGGCTTCGGCAGTGAAGGAGACCAGCAATGATCGACCACGAGAGGATTTCCCACCACCGGTCCGGCGAACTCGACTGGCTCCTCGACGACCTCGTCGTCCGGGTCCGCGACGTGCGGCACGCGGTCGTGCTCTCCAACGACGGGCTCGCCGTGGGCTCCTCCAGCGGCCTCAGCCGCGAGGACGCGGAGCACCTCGCGGCCATCGCCTCCGGGTTCCACAGCCTCGCGAAGGGCGCGGGCCGGCAGTTCCACACTGGCGGCGTGCGCCAGACGATGGTGGAGATGGACGACGGCTTCCTGTTCGTCGCCGCCGCCGGAGACGGTTCGTGCCTCGCCGTCCTCAGCTCGGTGAGCGCCGACATCGGCCTCATCGCGTACGAGATGGCCCGCCTGGTGAAACGGGTCGGTGAGCATCTGCGCACACCGCCGCGGCTCACCGCGACACCGCCGGCCGCAGGCTGACCGGAGACACGGATGAACGAGGACAGCACCGGCACCGGTCTCGGCACCGGTCTCGGCATCGGTGGCGGCGGCGGTTTCGACAACGGTGCGGTCGTGCCGGGCGGTCAGTGGTACGACGCCGACGCCGGGCCGCTCGTCCGGCCGTACGCGATGACGGGCGGCCGGACCAAACCCGGCCCCGGCAACGTCCGGTTCGACCTCATCGCCCTCGTCGTCGTCGACGACGATCCGCCCGACCGGTCCGAGGAGTCGCTCCTCGGACCCGAACACCGGGCCCTGCTCTCCCTGTGCCGGGCCGAGACCCAGTCGGTGGCGGAACTCGCCGCCGACGCCGACCTGCCCGTCGGAGTGGTCCGAGTCCTCCTCGGCGACCTCCTCGAAGCGGGCTTCGTCAAGGTCAGCAGGCCCGTACCGCCCGCACAGCTCCCCGACGAACGGATCCTGAGGGAAGTCATCGATGGCCTACGAGCGCTCTGAGAGCACCGGTGGGGACGGCGGCGTCGACACCACGGCGCTCGCGTTGAAGATCCTGGTCGCCGGCGGATTCGGGGTCGGCAAGACCACGCTGGTGGGGGCGGTCAGCGAGATCCGCCCGCTGCGTACGGAGGAACGGCTCAGCCGCGCCGGGGAGTCGGTGGACGACACGGACGGCGTCGACCAGAAGACCACCACGACCGTGGCCATGGACTTCGGCCGCATCACGATCCACGCCGGGCTGTCCCTGTACCTCTTCGGAACACCGGGGCAGGACCGGTTCTGGTTCCTCTGGGACGAACTGTCCCAGGGCGCCCTCGGGGCCGTCGTACTCGCCGACACGCGACGCCTGGAGGACTGTTTCCCCGCCGTGGACTACTTCGAGCACCGCAAGATCCCCTTCGTCGTCGCGGTCAACTGCTTCGCGGGCGCCCGGAACCACGGAGCCCACGAGGTCTCGCGGGCGCTGGACCTGGACCGCGGCACGCCGGTGGTGCTGTGCGACGCGCGGGACCGCGACTCCGGGAAGGAGGTGCTGATCCGGCTGGTGGAGTACGCGGGAAGGATGCACACCGCCCGCCTCCTGGACTCGGTCGGGTGAGCCCGACGGTCCCGGAAGCGGGCCGGGCTCCGGTCCCGGCCGCCCGTCCGGCACGAACCGGATCGGCACCACGCACGGCCTCCCGGGGTGCTTGCTCTGTCCACGACAGTGCGTAAGGCTTGCACGCGACACGCGGACCACGGGGACTACGGGTCGACGGGGACGCGACACACAGGGGGAGGACCGAAGATGGCGCTGGACAAGGGACTGGACTGGCTCCTGGACGACTTGACCAAGCGGGTCGGGTACATACGGCACGCGCTGGTCCTGTCGAACGACGGGCTGGTGACGGGAGCGAGCAGCGGCCTGAAGCGGGAGGACGCGGAGCACCTGGCCGCGGTCTCCTCCGGCCTGCACAGCCTGGCCAGGGGCTCGGGCCGTCATTTCAAGGCCGGCAGGGCGCGGCAGACGATGGTGGAGTTCGACGACGCACTGCTCTTCGTGACGGCGGCGGGGGAAGGCAGCTGCCTGTGCGTGCTGAGCGCCGCCGAGGCCGATGTCGGCCTGGTCGCCTACGAGATGACGCTGCTGGTGAACCGGGTCGGCGAGCACCTCGGTGTGGCGGCGCGGCAACCGGGCAGGGCGGGCCTCGCCGAACTCTGACGCGGCCACCGCGGGCGCCGGACCGCTGAAGGCGTGGCTTGGGACCGAGTTATCCACAGGCCGCGGCGGGCAGGCTCTCCGCGGGCTACGGTCGTCACCGAGAGTATTCGTCACTCACGGGGGAGATCGTCATGACGACGGAAGAAGGCGCCCGCACGCTGGCGCTGGGGCGGGCCGCACAGGAACTGGAACTGAGGCGCGAGGAGTTCCGGCTCGCCGTGCAGATGGGGCTGGTCCGCACGGTGCCGGGCTCCTCGCCCGGCGTGCCGGGCGGAGCCGGCGGATCCGGGACACGGGGCGCCACCGGCACACCAGGAGGACGGCTCCGAGTGGACCGGAGGGAGATCGACCGGCTGCGCGCCGCGCCGGACTTTCCGGGCGGCCTGCGCGAGCGGGTGCGCGCGGTCGGCACCACAGAGGCCGCCGAGCTGCTGTCGGTGACGCCGGACCGCTTCACCAAGCTGGCCAGGACAGGGCACTTCAGCCCCGTGAGGTTCTATCTGAACCGCTACCGGGCGGTGGTGTGGCTCTACCTCGCCGGAGAGCTATGCGAGTTCGCCCTGGCGCACCCGTCACTGCTGACGGGCAGACTGCCGCAGAACGTCCGGGACCTGATCGAGGCGGGGGAGGACTGCCGGCCCCGCAACTGGCGTGCCAGGCGGCTGGGCCTGCTGCTGAGGGCGACCGAGGACCCGTGGGTGCGGGCGGCGGCGATCGCCTCGCTCCTCGACCCGGTCCAGCTGGCCGAGGTCGTCGACGACCCGTACGAGCGCGCGTATCTGGACCGGCTGCGTCCGGAGCCGCCGTCCGGGCGCACGGAGTCCGCGGCCGCCCTCGAGATCATGGACCGGATGCTCCTGGCGGACGACCCGGACGAGATCCTCTGGCACCGGATGAGCCTGTCCCTGGCGCTCGACGAGGCCCGCGAGGATCGTCCCGCCCCACGGCCCGACCGGGCGACGGGACTCGCCTCGACGTTCGCGGCCACCGACCGGCCACCGGGTCCGGCGGCGCTGACCCGAGCGCCGGGCCGCCGGACCGGGCGGGGACTCCTGGACCGCCTGCGCCGTCGCTAGGCGGCCCGCCTGAGCGGACCCCCCACCGCACCGCCGCACCGGCTCGGCGAAGGGTTCGCCCGGCCTGCTCTCGACGGGACGGCCCGCGGTTGAGCCGGAGCGCGGGTGGGGCCGAGGGGTGCCTACTACGGTGCGTGAGGGGCGGGCTGGGGGTGCCTGGCTAGGTCCTGTCTGATAATTGATCTTGTGGTGGGTCGTGGTGAGCTGACGGATGCGGCGTGGGGTCGGATAGCGCCGTTGTTGCCTGGTGTTGAC